>VAXF01000296.1:0-5293 GCA_005888395.1 Actinomycetota bacterium
ACTGCGCACTTCCCTCCATCTGGTTGCGGTAGCCCTCCGGCGCGGTCGGGATGGCGAGGCGCACCGAGAAGTCCTCGTCGATCCGCGATCGTGGCGTGCCCGCCGCGTAAACGAACGGAACCGCGGCCTCTGCTGCCTCCTGCGGGGTCATGTTCGCCCGGTCGACGACCATCTGCGCGGCCTCGGCATCGAACGGGGCCGAGTCGGCGCCGCCCGGGAACGTGCAGGCGAGCACGAGCGATCGCACGCGCTCGGGATGCGAGAGCGCGACCTCCTGCGCGATCAGGCCGCCCATCGACGCGCCGACGACGTGCGCCGACGGCTCGCCGGCCGCGTCGAGGACCGCGACCGCATCGGCAGCCATCGTCTCGACGGTGTACGGGCCGGGCGGAACGCCGGTGCGACCCACGCCCCGGTTGTCGAATCGGATTGTGTGAAAGCGCGCGTTCAGCGCGGGCAGGAGCCGGTACCACATGTCGGACGGGTAGCCGAGGCCCTGGATCAGCAGCACCGGCTCGCCGTTACCCTCGGCCGCCCACCAGATCCGCGCGTCTCCCCGATCCGCGAACGGCATCAGACGGTCAACGCCCTCCGTTTTGGCACCAGGGATGCACGCCGGAGCGAGCGGTTCTGGTGCCAGAACGCGTCATCTCGCGGACCCTAGCCGTACGTCCGCGTTCGCTGACTAACGTGTCAGGTCGATGCCGATCCATTACGAGAAGGACGACGAGCATGTCGTCCTGATCACCATCGACCGGCCGCCCAGGAACGCGATGGACATGTACCACTTCCGCGACCTCGCCGGCGCGTGGCGCACGTTCAAGGACGACGCCGACGCGTGGGTGGCGATCGTCACCGGGGTCGGCGAGTCATTCTGCGTGGGCGCCGACCTGAAGACCTACATCCCGCAGGTCACCAAGCTCCAGAAGGAGATCGCCGCCGGCAGCGTCAAGGAGATCGACGGCTGCCGGTTGTCGGACGGCACCTACGCCGTGCTGCGTCCGCCGCAGGTCAAGATCTACAAGCCGATCATCGCTGCCGTGAACGGGTTCTGCACCGCCGGCGGGATGGAGATGCTGTGCGGCACCGACATCCGCATCGCCTGCCCCGAGGCGACCTTCGCGGTCATGGAGCCCAAGCGTGGGCTGTTCGCGGGCGGCGGCACCACCGTGCGGCTCCCGCGCCAGATGCCGTTCTCGATGGCCATGGAGTTCCTGCTCACCGCCGACCTCATCGACGCCGAGCGGGCCCTGGCCTTCGGTCTGATCAACCAGGTCGTGCCGCGCGACCAGCTGCTCGACGCCGCCCATGCGATGGCCCGCCGCATCACCGCCAACGCGCCGCTGGCCGTGCAGGCCACCAAGGAGAGCGTGATGCGGGGGCTGTTCCTCGACTACGAGGGCGCGCTGAAGCTGGAGTCGGAGCTGTCCACCCAGATCTTCCAGAGCGAGGACGCCAAGGAAGGGCCCAAGGCGTTCGCCGAGAAGCGCAAGCCCGTGTGGCAGGGCCGGTAAGCGGGCGATGACTGTCGACCCGCGGGCGCCGTGCGTGGTGGGCGTCGCACAGACCACGGTGCGCGGCGGCGACGCGCCCGAACCGCTCGAGCTCTGGGCCGACGTGTGCGCGCGCGCCGCGGCCGACAGCGGCGGCTCTGGCGTGCTCGACGGCGTCGACAGCCTCCAGATCGTGTACTGCCAGAGCTGGCAGTACGACGATCCGCCCGGCCGCCTGGCGGCGCGGCTCGGCATCGGGCCTCGCCACCGCTTCTACTCCGGCATCGGCGGCACGACGCCGCAGCTGCTCGTGCAAGACGCGGCCGCGGCGATCGTCCGCGGCGACTTCGATGTTGCGATCGTCACCGGTGCCGAGGCTCTCGAGACGCGGCGCCAGCTGAAGAAGCGCGACGAGAAGCCGGCGTGGAGCTTCAAGGATCCGGAGCGCAAGCCGTTCCCGTTCGAGGCGCCGTTCCACCCCGCCGAGGTCGCCCACAACGTCTTCCAGGCGTGGCTCACGTTCGCGCTCTGGGACGTCGCCCGGCGCGCCCGTGCCGGCGTCGCGCCCGACCAGTACCGCCGGGGCCTCGGCGACCTGCTGGCGCCGATGACCAGGGTGGCGGCGGCCAACCCGTACGCGTGGTTCCCAATCGAGCGCAGCGCCGGCGAGCTGATCGCACCCACGGCGGAGAACCGCATGGTCGGTTACCCGTACACCAAGTACATGGTCTCGGTGATGGACGTCGACATGGCCGCCGCACTCGTGGTGATGAGCCACGAGAAGGCCGACGCTCTGGGCGTGCCCGCCGATCGCCGCGTGTACCTGCGTGGCTGGTGCTACGCAACCGACCCGGTCTACGTCGCGGAGCACGAGCCGATGTGGGGTTCGGCGGCGATGGACGCCGCGAGCCTCGAGGCGCTGCGGGCCGCGGGGGTCGGCGTCGACGACCTCGCCCACCTCGACCTCTACAGCTGCTTCGGGAGCTCGGTGAACTTCGCTCTCGACGCCCTTGGCGTTGCGGCCGATGATCCTCGCGGCGTCACCGTCACCGGGGGCCTGCCGTTCGCCGGCGGCGCGGGCAGCGACTACATGACCCACTTGCCGGGCTGGTGAGCGGCGTCGGCATGCACATGACCAAGCACGTCTTCGGCGTCTACTCGACGGCGCCCGGCGAGGTGCGGCTGCCCGACCAGCAGGGCGTGCAGGCCGGGCTCGACGCGCGCCCGAAGAAGGCGATCCGCGACACCTACGCGGGTCCCGCCACCATCGCGACCTACAGCGTGGCCCACGCCCGCACGGGCGAGGCCGAGTGGGGCCTCGCCGTCTGCGACCTGCCCGACGGTGACCGCTGCTACGCCCGCTTCGACGACGCCGACCTCATGGCCGAGGCCGAGGCCACCGAGCTGGTGGGCGCGAGCGTCAGCGTCGTGCCGGGCGGCGACAACGTCAACATCGTCAAGAGATAACAAGCAAGGAACAAGGACCAAGGGGGAGCGACACATGGCGATCTCGGTGCTGCCGAAGCGGGACGAGCTCAAGGTGGTCGACGGCCGCCTGTTCATCGACGGGAAATGGGTCGACTCGTCGGGCGGCGAGATGTGGACCCATGTGAACCCGGCCGCCAACGAGGAGGTCGGCCGGTTCGCCATCGCCACCGCCGGCGACGTCGACCGGGCGGTGAAGGCGGCCCGCCGCGCGTTCGACGAGGGCCCGTGGCCGGCGATGAAGGCGCGGGAGCGGAAGGCCATCCTCCAGCACCTCGTGGGGCTGCTCTACCAGCACAAGGACGAGCTCAACGAGCTCCAGGTGCTCGACAACGCCCTGCCGATCTCGTTCAGCTCGATGTACCAGCTCTCCGCCGAGATCGCCGCCGACGTCTTCGACCACCACGCCGGCTGGATCGACAAGATCACCGGCGACACCATCCCTCCTTACACGGGCGCCGACATCCAGGCACTCACCTTCCGCGAGCCCGTCGGTGTGGTGGCGGCCATCATCCCGTGGAACGCGCCGATCTTCCTGTTCGCCCAGAAGGTGGCGCCGGCACTCGCCACCGGCTGCACGATGGTGATGAAGCCGTCGGAGTTCGCGACGCTGTCGGTGCTCCGCCTCACCGAGCTGCTCGAGGAGGCGGGCCTGCCGCCCGGTGTGTTCAACCTGGTTCCGGGCCCCGGCCCGACCACCGGCGAGGCGCTCATCACCCACGAGCTGATCGACAAGATCACCTTCACCGGCAGCCGCGCCGTCGGCCAGCACATCCTCGAGGTGAGCGGCAAGGGCATCAAGCGCGTGTCGCTCGAGCTCGGGGGCAAGAGCGCCAGCCTCAACTTCGCCGACGCGCCGAGTATCGACATGGCCGCCATGATGGCGATGGGCATGGTGTCGATGGGCCTCTCGGGCCAGGGCTGTGTCTGCCAGACGCGGGCGCTGGTCGAGTCCTCCATTTACGACGACTTCATCAACGCCGCGCAGGGGCTGACGGGCATGGTCACGTTCGGCGACCCGTTCGATCCCGAGGTCACCTCGGGGCCGATCATCAACCCGCGCCAGCTCGAAAAGGTCATGGGCTACATCGAGAGCGGCAAGGAGCAGGGGGCGCGTCTCGTCACCGGCGGCGACCGGCCTGCGGGCGACCTGGCCGCCGGGAACTTCGTCAACCCCACGTTGTTCGCCGACGTCGACAACCAGATGAAGATCGCCCGCGAGGAGATCTTCGGGCCGGTGCTGTCGGCCATCCCGTTCACCGACGAGGACGAAGCGATCCGCATCGCCAACGACTCGCCTTATGGCCTCGGCGCCGGCGTCTTCACCACCGACATCAAACGGGCGTTCCGCGTGTCGAAGGCGCTGCGGGCCGGCACAGTCGGCGTAAACGACTACTCGATCATGCCCAACACGCCCTTCGGCGGCTACAAGCAGTCGGGGCTGGGGCGCGAGGGCGGCTTCGGCTCGATCGAGGCCTTCACCGAGCTCAAGACCGTCTTCATCGGGCTCTCCTAGCCAGGTGGACAGGGTCAGGTTCGGGACGCTGGGGGCGGCCAGGATCACGCCGGCGGCATTGGTGCGGCCGGCGCGCAAGCTCGACGAGGCCGAGGTCGTCGCCGTTGCGGCGCGCGACCGCGAGCGAGCCGGCACTTTCGCCAAGAAGCACGGCATCCCGACGGTGCTCACGAGCTACGACGAGCTCGTCTCGCATCCCGACGTCGACGCCGTCTACAACCCGCTGCCCAACTCGCTGCACTGCAAGTGGACGCTCGCTGCCCTGGAGGCGGGCAAGCACGTCCTGTGCGAGAAACCGTTCACGTCGAACGCCGAAGAGGCCGAGCTCGTGGCCCAGGCGGCCGAGCGCTCGGGCCGCGTCGTGATCGAGGCGTTCCACTGGCGCTACCACCCGTTGGCAGCGCGCATGAAGGAGATCGTCGACAGCGGCGAGCTGGGCGACATCCGGCACGTCGAGGCGTCGCTGTGCTTCCCCCTGCCCAAGCGGAGCGACATCCGCTGGCAGCTCGACCTCGCGGGTGGGGCGACCATGGATGCCGGTTGCTATCCGATCAGCATGGTGCGCCACCTCGCCGGCGCCGAGCCCGAGGTGATCAGCGCCCACGCGCGGTTGCGTTCGCCGGAGGTCGACCGGGCGATGACGGCCGAGCTGCGGTTCGCCGACGGTCGCACCGGTCGCATCCAGTGCTCGATGTGGTCGGCGACGGTCCTCAGGATGCGCGTGCGGGTGGTGGGCGACAAGGGCGAGATGCGCGTCTTCAACCCGTTGGCCAACATGTACCGCCGCTTGAGGGTCACG
>VAXF01000296.1:5333-6735 GCA_005888395.1 Actinomycetota bacterium
CTGCGCCGCGGCGCTGCGGGGCGAGCCGGTGCTGACACCACCTTCCGACGCCGTGGCCAACATGCGGGTGATCGACGCGGTGTACCGCGCGGCAGGTCTGCAGCGGCGGGGGTAGCGTCCCCGCGCCACAACCACCACGAGAGGGAGCGCGGCATGACGGAGAAGACAGTCGTCCGCAACGCGGGAGAGGGCCAGGCCTTCTGGATGCTCGGTGGCCTGTACGAGCTGATGGTGTCGAGCGACGAGTCGGGCGGCGGCGTGACGATCATGCAGTTCACGATCCCGGCCGGCATGGGGCCGCCGCCGCACACGCATCCCGGCTCCGAGACGGTGAACGTGCTCGAGGGCACGCTCAAGTACCACGTCGGCGACAAGACCTACGACGGGGGACCGGGCTCGACGTTCCACTTCCCGGCCGGCACGCTCGAGTGGTTCGAGCCGACGAGCCAGGTGAAGGTCCTGGTCACCTACGCGCCCGGCGGCATCGAGAAGTTCTTCGCCGAAGCAGGCGAGCCGGCGAAGGAGCGCAAGGTCCCGCCCCCGCCCAGCGGGCCGCCCGACGTCGAACGGCTCTCCGCGATCGGCGCGAAGCACGGCATGCAGATCCAGCCCCCGCCGGGCTGACAGTCGGTCAGGCGCGCACGGACCACCGCACGTAGGCGCGGTGGTGGTAGATCGTCTCATAGCCCATGCGCAGGTAGATGGGCGCGCCCATGACCGATGCCTGCAGCGTGTTGCACGCGGCGCCCAGGTCGAACGCAAGGTTCGTCACCGCCCGGGTGACGGCCTCGCCCAGCCCCTTGCCGCGCGCCGGCTCGAGCGTGCCGACCCAGTACACGCCGGCGATGCCGTGGCTCAGCAGCGTCTGAGCCGCGGCCACCGGCTCACCGTCGATGTAGGCGACCACCGAGCGCAGGTGGGGCGACGCCAGGAAGCGTGACGGATTCGTGATCGTGTCGGCCAGCGAGTTCGTCGGCATGCCGTAGGTCGCGTAGGCGGCGCTGTTGACCGCGGTGAAGTCGGCCACCTCCTGCGGCGACGTCACCCAGCGCAGCTCGACGCCCATCGGCGGTTCCGCGTCGGCCAGCCGTGTGCGGCACACCATCTCGGGGCTGCCGGCGTCGCCGAAGGGCTTCAGGCCGGCGGCCTCGCAGGCGGCGCCGAGGTCCGCATCCTCGGGTGTGTCGCGGACCATGACCGAGTACCCGCGTCCGAGCCGGCCGAAGAAGTCGTCGGCGGCGGTGATCACGCTGCCGGCGTCGGCGTCGTCGTCGACGCGCCCCGCGGCGTTGAACAGGAACGGCAGCGTCGTGCCCGCCGCCACCAACACCACGCCCTCGTGTTCCTCGACGCGGCCGGCGTCGCTCCAGCGGGCCTGCTCGCGGCCGAACTCCAGCAGGTT
>VAXF01000297.1 GCA_005888395.1 Actinomycetota bacterium
CCCGCTGTGGAATATCACGATCGTCGACGGGCTCGAAGGCGGGCGCGCCGCGCTCCTGACGAAGATGCACCACACGATCACCGACGGCGTCGGCGGCGTGCGGCTCTCGACGCAGTTCATCGACCTCGCTCGCCACGCGCCCGATCCCGAGCCGGTCGAGACGGTGGCGAACGAGCCGACGCAGGACCGGCTGGCGGGCGCGCTGGCCCACAACCTCCGTCGCCAGGCGGGCATCGCCGGGCGCGCCGCCGGCAACGCCGCCTCGCTCGCCACCCACCCGCGGCGCGTTTCCGCCCTGGTCGCCGACTCGGCGGAGATGGCGCGCTCGATCGCCCGCCAACTCGCCGTGGTGCAGAAGGCCCGTTCGTCGCTGTGGACCGACCGCTCGCTCGGGCGGCGCTTCGAGATCCTCTCGGTGAGCCTCGACGACGTGAAGCGTGCCGCCAAGGGCCTCGGCGGCACGGTGAACGACCTCTTCGTCGCCGCCGTGGCCGGCGGCGCCGGGACCTACCACCGCGCCAAGGGCGCTCCCGTCGACGAGCTGCGCATGAGCATGCCGGTGAGCATCCGCGACGACCGGTCGGCGGGGGGCAACGCCTTCAGCCCGACGCGTGTGCTCGTGCCCGCCGGCATCGCCGATCCTGTCGAGCGCTTCACGGCCATCCGCGACCGCCTCGGAGTTACGAAGCGCGAGCGCGCCGTGGCCGTGTTCGGGCCACTGGCCGGTCTCATCGGCGGGCTGCCCACCTCCCTGCTCGTGCGCGTCGCCCGGCAGCAGGCCGAGACGGTCGACTTCGCCGCGTCCAACCTGCGGGCCGCCGACTTCGACCTCTACGTCGCCGGAGCCAAGATCCTGGCCAACCACCCGATGGGGCCGACCGCCGGCACGGCGTTCAACGCCACGGTGATGTCGTACCGCGACGGCTTCGACATCGGGATCAACATCGACCGCGGCGCGGTGAACTATCCGGAGCTGCTGCGCGACTGCATCGTCGACTCGTTCGGCGAGCTGATCGCCGCCGGGAGTGGCTAACTACTAGTTCGCGACCGGAACGGGCGGCTCGACACCGACGCCGGCGAGCAGCGATCGCAGGTCGAGCAGGATGTCGGCGGCCTCAGTAGTGGTGAGCAGTTCGCGGTGGAGCAGCTGGCCCAAGCCGCGGTCGATCACCTCGAGGGCCTCGACGATCACCTCTT
>VAXF01000298.1 GCA_005888395.1 Actinomycetota bacterium
CGAACGTGTTGGTCCCGTCGCTCGCCGTCGGTGCCCCGCCGCAGCCGCTGCCTGCGCCGGGTGTGACCACGCCGGCCGTCGCCGCGCCTCAACCGGCGACGCGGGCGCGTCCCGACGTGGAGCTCACGCGACCAGGCGGCTTCTCCTCGGGCGCGTGGTGGCACCTGACCGCGCCCCAGGCAGTGGCCGTCGCCATCGTCGGGATCGGCGCGCTCTCGGGGGTCGCGGCCATGGCCCGGACCCGCATCGCGGCCGTCGACACTGCCCTGCGCGCTGTGCCCGCGTGGTTGTGGCGCCTGCGGTTCGGCCGGCGCCGCTGACGACTGCTCAGGCGACGGCGCGCCAACCGCGGAGCAGCGATGACGTCTTCAAGTCCTGCCAGAACGGCTCGCTGTTGCCCATGCCGGTCGGAGCTCCGACGCTGACGCTGTCGAGGCCGACGCTGTTGTTACCGACGCACACGTGCGGACCGGGGTCTGTGACATCGGGGATCGACGTCGCCGGGTTGGTATATGTGCCGCTGAGATCGAGGACCTCGGCCAAGTTGTTGGCCGCTAAGTCGCGCGGCGTCAACGAGTGCAGCCCGAAGCGCCACTCGACCATCTTGAGGATCGACGAGTGGTCGTACTGGTTGGACGCGATGCCGGGAGGAGCGAACGGCGACACCACGTACGTGGGCACCCGGAACCCCGCAAGCGCATGCGCCGGGTCGTTGTCGGGAAGCGTCGGCGGCGGGACGTGCTCGAAGAACCCGCCCCATTCGTCGTAGGTGATGACGAGCACGGTGTTCGGCCATGCCCGGCTCTGCATCAGCGCGTTCACGACCTTGGCCAGGAACGACTGGCCGCGGCGAATGTCGGCGTGCGGGTGGTCGTCGTTGGACGCGCCTTGGTCCTCGCCGAGG
>VAXF01000073.1:0-4722 GCA_005888395.1 Actinomycetota bacterium
CGACATCTGGGGCGAGGGCGTGCGCTGGCCGGTCGTGAAAGTGATCGACCGCGGCAAGGAGCGGCGCGACGTCCTCTACGCGCTCGCCGCCAACAATCGCCTGCCCGGCTTCGTCGGCGACCTGCGGGCCGAGATCGGCGCCGCTCAGCTGGCGGCTCGCCGCCTCGGCGAGATCATCGAGCGCTACGGCGCCGGCACGGTCGAGGAGAGCGTCGACTACATGATCGACTACGCCCGCCGCCGGTTCCGCGAAGAGGTGGCGGCGTGGCCCGACGGCGTCTACGAGGCCGACGCGTTCGTCGACCACGACCCGCTCGGCCACCCCGACATCAAGATCCACGTGAAGATCACCGTCGACGACGAGAAGCTGAAGATCGACTACACCGGCTCCGACACACGCGACGAGATCCAGGCGTGGTCGACGTTCGGCAACACGCGCGGCTACACGATCGCCCAGATCGCGTCGATGATGGACCCCGACATTCCGAAGAACGAGGGGTTCTTCGAGGAGATCGAGCTCATCGCCCCACCGGGCTCCGTGCTGAACCCGCACGCCAACAAGCCGGTGAGCGCGGGCACCCACCACCCGGGCGCCGACATCGGCGAGGTCATCGCCGTCGCCATGCAGCACGTGCTGCCCGACAAGGCCGTGCCGCAGACCTACAAGACCGGCATCCCCACGACGATCGTCGGCGTCGACCCGCGCACCGGCCGCCAGTTCGTCGACCCCTCCACCGAGGTCTACGCCGGCTGGTGCAACGCGGCCAAGGGCATGGACGCGTGGGGCGCGCAGAACGCGTCGTTCGGAAACCTCTGGAAGGCCACCGCCGAGATCAACGAGAGCCTGTTCCCGCACATCCAGTGGGGACGCGACTATCGCACCGACTCGGGCGGTCCGGGCCAGTGGCGGGGCCTCTGCGGCAGCCACTACGAGAAGGAGGTGCGGGTGCCGGCGAAGGTCTACACCTACGTCGTCGGCATGAAGTATCCGATGCCGGGCATCTGCGGCGGCATGCCGGGTGAGCCCAACAAGCTCACGCTCAAGGTCGGCTCCGACAACCCGGTCGTCGTGAAGCACACGGCCGAGTGGGTGCCGCTCGAGGCCGGGGAGCGCATCGTCTACGACTACGGCGGCGGCGGCGGGTGGGGCGACCCACTCGTGCGCGACCCGCAGGCGGTGCTCGACGATGTGCTCGACGAGTACGTCAGCGTCGAGGGCGCTGCGCGCGACTACGGCGTGGTGCTCACCGGCTCGCTCGAGGAACTGACGCTCGCGATCGACACCGCGGCGACTGAGCGCCTGCGCGCCGAACGCCGGCGGTGACAACTGCCGGCTACAGGGTCGGCATCGACGTCGGCGGCACGTTCACCGACCTGATCTGCGTCACGCCCGACGGGCGGGTGCTGCTCGACAAGACGCCGACGACGCCCGCCGATCAGTCGGAGGGCGTGATGGCCGGCCTCGACCAGCTCGCCGGCGCGGTCGGGCTCACGACCGCCGACCTGTGCGGCCGGCTCGACGCGCTGGTGCACGGCACGACGACGGCCGACAACACCATGATCGAGATGAACGGCGCGCCCACGGGCCTGCTCGTCACCGAAGGTCACCGCGACGAGATCGAGCTGCGACGGGTGCACAAGGAGGAGATCTGGGACCCTTCTTATCCCGCGCCGCCGCAGATCGCCCGGCGCCGGTGCCGCATCGCGATCCCCGAGCGGGTCGACTTCGAGGGCAACGTGGTGCTCGCGCTCGACGAGGACGCGGTGCGCCGCGGCGCGAAGCGACTGGAGAAGCTCGGCGTCAGCTCGATCGCGATCGTCTTCCTGCACAGCTTCACCAACCCCGCCCACGAGCTGCGGGCACGCGAGATCGTGCTCGAGGAGTTCCCCGACGTCGGGCACGTCTCGCTGTCGCACGAGGTTCTCCCCCGCGCTCCCGAGTTCGAGCGCACCTCGACCACGCTGGTCAACGCGTACGTCGCCCCGAGGATCGCGGCCTACACGACCCGGCTCACCGAGAAGCTGCGGGGCGCGGGCTACGGCGGCCAGATGCTGATCATGCAGTCGACCGGCGGGGTGATGCCGCCCGAGTACGTCGCCCGCAAGGCCGTCAGCCTGCTCGGGTCGGGACCGACCGGAGGGGTGATGGGCGCCACGGTTGCCGCCGGTAAGAGCGGCGTCCGCGACTTCGTCGCCGTCGACATGGGCGGCACCTCCTACGACGTCTGCCTCGTGCGCGGCGGCAGGCCCGAGGTGAAGCAGGACTGGAACTGGCGCTACCGCTACTACATCGGCCTGCCGATGGTCGACGTGCAGAGCGTCGGCGCCGGTGGCGGGTCGATCGCGCAGGTGCGCCAGGGCGCGCTACTGGTCGGCCCCGAGAGCGCGGGTGCCGAGCCGGGCCCGGCGTGCTACGGCCGTGGCGGCGCACGCGCCACCGTCACCGACGCCGACACCGTGCTCGGATACCTGCCGGCCGAGCGCTTTGCCGGCGGGCGCATGACGCTCGACGTCGACGCGGCACGCGCCGCGATCACGCGCGACGTCGCCGAGCCCCTCGGGCTCGACATCGTGGAGGCGGCGTGGGGCATCGAGCGGATCGTCAACGCCAACATGGCGAACGCCGTCCGGAAGGTGCTCTCGAGCCACGGCGCCGACCCGCGCGAGCTCGCGATGATCGCCTACGGCGGCAACGGGCCCGTTCACGCGTGGGCCCAGGCCGTCGAGCTCGGGATCCGCCGCGTGCTCGTGCCCAAGGCGGCGCCGGCCTTCTCGGCCCTCGGCCTGTTGGTGGCCGACTACGAGCTCGACCTCGTGCGCGCGTACGTGGTGCCGCTGTCACAGGTCGACGTGCGCCGAGTCACGCGGCTGATGCAGGAGATGCTCGACGAAGCGCGCAAGGAGCTGGCGCCCGCCAACCTTGGTCCCGACCAGCTCGTGCACGGCCTCTTCGCCCAGATGTGCTACCCCGGCCAGAACTTCGACATGAGCGTCCCCGTGCCCGAGGGCACGTCACTCGACGAGGGTGGCCTTCTCGACCTCGCCGGCCGCTTCCATGACCTGCACGAAGCCGACCGCGGGTTCGCGTTCCGGTCGCAACAGCCGCTCCTGCGCGGCGTGCGCCTGGCCGCAAGCGGCCGCACGCCGAAGCCCGAGGCGCTCGCCGCGGTCGGCGACGTGCGCGACGCAGAGCAGGCCCGCACGGGCTCGCGACCGGTCTACTTCGGCACCGAGTTCGCCGACACGCCGGTGTACGACGGCAGCCGGCTCGGGCCCGGCGCGTCCATCGACGGCCCCGCACTGGTCGAGGAGCCGTTCACCGTCGTGGTCCTCGCCCCCGGCAACCGCGCCCGCCTCGACGACAACGGCAACTACGACATCACGATCTGAACCGGCGTCACGCTTTCGCGTCGAGCTCGTGGAGACGGCGGGCCATGCCCTTCATGACCTTGGTGCTCATGGCCGGCACCTCCGCGAGGAGGCCCGAGAACTCGCGCTGGCCGAGGACGAGCACCTCCATCGGCGTCTGTGCGGTGACACTGGCGTTGCGGGGTGCGGTGTCGAGCAGCGCCAGCTCGCCGAAGAAGTTGCCGGGGCCGAGGACGGCCACCTGGCGGCCCCGTCGCGTGACCTTGGCCTTGCCGTGGATGATCACGAAGAACTCGTGGCCGGTGGTGCCCTCCTTCACGAGGACCTGGCCCTTGTCGATGTCGAGCGGGTCCGCTCGCCGGGCGATCAGCTGCAGCTCCCTTTTCGAGCACGCGCTGAACATCGGGACCTGAGCGAGCATCTCGAGGCGGACGTCGCGTTTGGGCATCGCTATTCCTTTCAGGGCCGGGTGTCGGCCGACGGCAGCGCGATCTTGCCCTTTTCCCGCATTCGCCGCAGGAAAGTCGCAATCGGTGGGCGAAGTCAGTTCGAGACGGGCCCCCGGTAGGGTCGCGCGAGGAACGAATCGACGGGGAGCCTGATGCGCAAGTCGGTGTTGCAGCTCTACGCACCGTTCATCGCGCTCGCCGTCGTGCAGGCGCTGCTCGTGGTCAGCGCGCCTTCCCGCGGCCCGAACCGGACCGCCGCGGCGGGCGGAGCCTCGGTCGCGGGCGGGAGCGCGGCGCCGGTCGGCGGTGGCGCGAGCGCTGCCGGCTTAGCGGGCTCGTCGAGCGCGGTGCCGGGCGCGGCCGCGGGCAGCGGCAGCGGCAGCAGCGCCGGCGCGACGCCCGGCGGAGGCGCGGCGAGCACGCCGTCGGGCACCGCCGGCGGCACCGGCACGGGAAGCGTCGCGCCCGGCGCGGCGGTCGCCAAGGGGGACACCAGCCACTGCGTCGGCGGCAGGCAGTTCGCGCTCCCTCACTTCCACTACGCGCCCCCGTGTGTCGCCAAGTTCACCGGCAACAACGGCGGGGCGACCTACCAGGGCGTCACCGCCACCTCGATCAAGGTCGTCAGCTTCAACTCCGCGGCGAACGAGCAGGTCAACGCCATCCTCGCACCCCAGGGACTGGCCCAGACCAAGGACCAGACGGCCGCCTACAACCAGGCGGCCAAGCAGTTCGTGGAGAAGCACTACGAGCTCTACGGGCGCAAGATCGACCTCGTCGAGTACTTCAGCAGTTGCCCCACGACGCCGCCGGACATACCGACGTGCAAGGAGGAGGCACGCAAGGTCATCGCCATGCACCCGTTCATGGTGCTGTGGGCGACGCCGCTCTACTCGGCGGTCTT
>VAXF01000073.1:4875-14617 GCA_005888395.1 Actinomycetota bacterium
TGGCGAAGCCGGCGTCGAACTCGGGCCGCGTGATCCATCCCGCGATCGGCACTCGCGGCCAGGTCCGGCGCAAGCTGGGCATCGTCGTGCCCGACGACCCCGCTGACGTGTCCTCGGCCAAGAGCGTGCAGTCGCTGGTGACCCGGTGCGAGAACGACCCCTCCCGTCAACCACCCATCTACACCTACGAGTCCGACATCAACCGCGCCGCCGAGCAGACTGCGGCGACGGTCGCCGGCCTGATCAACGCCAAGGTCACCACCGTGGTCTGCATGTGCGACCCGATCGCCCCCGCGTTCCTCACCAAGGGCCTCACCTCGCAGAACTACTTCCCCGAGTTCCTGATGCCGGGCCTTGGCCTGCTCGACTACGACAAGGTCGGGCGGCTCTACGACCAGCAGCAGATGGTGCACGCCTTCGGGCCCAGCCACCTGGCCAACGCGATTCCCGAGCCGCAGCAGGAGAAGTCGATCGTGGCCGCCGATGTCGGCAAGCCCGGCGTCGCCTGCGGCTCGTGCGGCGTGAACTGGGCCTACTTCGAGATGGCGGCGACCATGCTCCAGGGCGCGGGGCCCACCCTCACCCCGCTCACGATCGAGCGGGCCGTGATGGCCAACCCGTTCCCGGCCGGCGACGCCAACTATCCGACGTACCGATTCGGTGCCAACGACTACACCGCCATCGAGGACGCCCGCGAGGTGCACTGGAATCCCGCCGCCGTCTCGCCCATCGACGGTAACCCCGGTGCCTACGTGCCGATCGACGGCGGCCGGCGCTACCTCGTGGGGCAGTGGACTCGGGACTGGAAGGTCCCGCCTCCCTCCGACTGATGGCCCGAGCGGTCGCCGCGTTCCGCGCCGCGTGGGAGCACCCCCGCTGGGGATCGGCCTTCCGGCTGGCGGTGGCGTACGTAGTGGTCGTCGAGATCGTCATCCAGCTGATCTTCGGCCGGATCGACATCCCGTTCGTGCACCTCTCGTTGATCGAGATCGGGCGGAAGAACGTGTCGGTGCCGCGCGGGGTGTTCGTCAACGGGGCGGTGATCGGCAGCCTCTACGCCCTCGTGGGGATGGGCATCATCCTCGTGTACCGCGCCAACCGCATCATCAACTTCGCCTCGGCCGCCCTGGGATCGGTGCCCGCGGTCATCGCCCTGATCCTCATCTCCCGCAAGGGTCTTCCCTATCTCGCCGCCATCCCGATCGTGCTCATCGGGGCGGCGGTGCTCGGCGGCGGCGTCGAGGTCGTCTTCGTCCGGCGGTTCCGGGAGGCGCCGCGGCTGATCCTCACCGTGGCGACGATCGGTATCGCCCAGCTCCTGGCCTTCGTCGAGTTCTACGTGCCGAAGTGGGTCAGCGGGCAGTCGATCCCGCCCACCAGCTTCCCAACCCCCTTCCATCGCTTCCACTTCAACGTGGGCATCGTGCGCTTCACCGGCGACCACGTCGTGACGCTGGTGGTGGTGCTCGGCATCGTGCTCGGTCTCGGCGCCTTCTTCCGCTTCACCGACATGGGGATCGCGGTCCGGGCCTCGGCCGAGAACAGCGAGCGGGCGTCACTGCTCGGCATCCCGGTCAGGCGCGTGTCGACGGTCGTGTGGGTGATCGCCGCGGTGATGTCGGGCCTCGGCGTGTTCCTGCGGGCGCCGCTGGTCGGCCTGCCGATCGGCGGCCTCATCGGACCGTCGGTCCTGCTCTTCGGTCTGGGAGCGGCCGTGATCGGGCGCATGGAGAGCCTGCCGACGACCTTCCTCGCCGGCATGTTCATCGGCATCGTCGACCAGACAGCGGTGTTCAGCACCCGGCGGGCGACGCTCGCCAACGCGGTGATGCTGATCGTCATCCTCGTCGCCCTCCTGGCCCAGCGCGCCCACCTCTCGCGCGCCCAGGAGATCGGCGCGTCGACATGGCAGACGGTGAAGGAGTTCCGGCCGGTGCCGATCGAGCTGCGCGACGTGCCGGAGGTTGTGTGGGGCAAGGTCGTGCTCGGGACCCTCGTGGTGGCGCTGGTGGTCGCCGCGCCCTTCATCGTCGGGTCGACCCGCGTCGGGCTCCTCACGCTGATCGTGATCTACGCCATCGTCGGCGTCTCTCTCGTGATCCTCACCGGCTGGGGCGGCCAGATCAGCCTCGGCCAGTTCGCCTTCGCCGGCATCGGCGCGGCCGTCGCCGGGGGGATGGCGGCACGGCTGCACGCCGACTTCTTCGTCACGGTGGTGGTCGCGGGCCTGGTGGGCGCGGCGGTCGCCGTGCTCATCGGGTTGCCGGCACTGCGCATCCAGGGCCTGTTCCTGGCGGTCACCACGCTGGCGTTCGCCTTCACCGTGCAGAACTTCATCCTCAACCGGGAGTTCTTCGGCTGGCTGCTGCCGAAGGACTTCCAGTTCGTCGAGCGGCCGATCCTGTACCACCGCTACGACGTCGGGCCCGACCGGCGCTTCTACTACCTGTGCCTCGGGTTCCTGGTCCTCTGTCTCGCCATGGCGCGCTCGCTGCGGCGCCATCGCGCCGGCCGCATCCTCATCGGGGTGCGTGACAACACCCACACCATGCAGGCCTTCGGCGTCAACCCGGCGCGCACCCGCATCGCCACCTTCGCCATCGCGGGCTTCGTCGCCGCGCTGGCCGGCGCGCTCCTCGCCTACCAGCAGGGCACCGTCGACGCGGGAACGTACTCACCGCTCGTCTCCATCAACCTGTTCGCCATGACCGTCATCGGCGGGCTGACGTCGCTGCCCGGCGCGATGCTCGGCGCCGTCTACGTCCTGGGCGTGCCCTACCTCCTCCAGGACCGGATCCAGCAGGCTGCGCTCCTCACCACGGGCGCCGGACTGCTGTTCCTCCTCCTCTTCCTGCCCGGCGGGTTGTCCGAGGCTTTGTACCGCGCCCGCGACGCGTTCCTGCGACGTGTCGCCGCCCGGCGGCGCATCCACGTCGCCAGCCTGGTGGCCGACTCGTTGGTGGTCGCCGACACGAGCGGCGACGAGCACGTCGTGGCGGCGGCCGAACAGCACGTGCTGGCCGGGCCGGGGCTCGAGGCACGCCGCGACGTCGTCCGCTGCCCGGCGTGCGGCGAGGAGGTTCCCGTCGACCAGGTCACCGAGCACGAGCACTTCACGATGGTCGAGACGCCGACGTGACTTTGCTCACGTGTGAGGGCGTGGAGGTCGCCTACGACCGGGTGCAGGTGCTGTTCGGCGTCGACCTCGCGGTCGAGCCGGGCGAGATCGTCGCGCTGTTGGGGACCAACGGCGCCGGCAAGTCGACGCTGCTCAAGGCCATCAGCGGTGTCGTCGACCCCATCGGCGGCACGATCACCTTCGACGGGTGCGACGTCACCCACGCCGACGGGGTGCAGACGACGAAGCTCGGCATCATCCAGGTGCCGGGCGGCAAGGCCGTCTTCCCGACGCTCACGGTCGCCGAGCACCTGCGCGCCGGCGGCTGGCTCTACCGTGACGACCCCGCCTACCTGCACGAGGCGACCGAGCAGGCGCTCGGCACGTTCCCGCGCCTGCGCGAGCGCTACGACCAGATGGCGGGGAACCTGTCGGGCGGCGAGCAGCAGATGCTGGCGCTGGGCATGGCGTTCATCGCCAAGCCGAAGCTGTTGATGATCGACGAGCTCTCGCTCGGCCTGGCGCCGACGATCGTCGAGCAGCTGCTCGGGATCGTTCGGCGCATCCAGGACCAGGGCACGGCCATCGTCCTCGTCGAGCAGTCGATCAACGTGGCGCTCACCGTGGCCGAGCGGGCCTACTTCATGGAGAAGGGCGAGGTCCGTTTCGAGGGGGCGACGTCGGAGCTGCTCGAGCGCGACGACATCGTGCGGTCGGTGTTCCTCGAGGGCGCCGCCTCCGCGACCGGGCAGACACCGGTGAAGGTTCGCAAGCCGGTCGCTCCCCGCACGAGCGTCGAGGGGACGGCGGTGCTGCTGCGCCTGCGCGGCGTGACGAAGGACTTCGGCGGCATCCGCGCCGTCGACGACGTCGACCTCGACCTGCACGAGGGCGAGATCCTCGGCCTCATCGGGCCCAACGGCGCCGGTAAGACCACCATCTTCGACCTGATCTCGGGCTTCCTGGTGCCCGACGGCGGCCGCATCGACCTCGATGGCCACGACGTCACGTACATGTCCGCCGACCGGCGCGCCTGGCTCGGGCTCGGCCGCTCGTTCCAGGACGCCCGGCTGATCCCGTCGCTCCCGGTCGCCGAGAACATCGCCATCGGCCTCGAACGCCACCTCGCCGTCCGCGACCTCGTGGCCGCGACCCTCAACCTTCCCGGCGTCGTGCGCATGGAGGAGGACGTGGCGTGGACGGTGTCCGACCTGATCGAGCTGATGAACCTCGGCGCCTTCCGCGACAAGTTCGTGCGCGAGCTCTCGACCGGCACGCGCCGCATCGTCGACCTCGCGATGTCCATCGCCCACGACCCCACCGTGCTGCTGCTCGACGAGCCGTCGTCGGGTATCGCGCAACGCGAGACCGAGGCGCTGGGGCCCCTGCTGCTGCGCATCAAGCAGGAGACCGGGTGTGCCCTGCTCGTGATCGAGCACGACATGCCGCTCATCACGTCGATCTCCGACCAGATCATGGCCCTCGAGCTCGGGCACCCGATCCTCCAGGACGTGCCGTCAGAGGTCGTGCGCGATCCGCGCGTCGTCGAGTCGTACCTCGGTGGCGACATGGCCGCCATCCAGCGCTCAGGCGACGGCCGGCGTCCGGCAAAATCGTCGGCGCGCCGCAAGCGACCCCTCCGCGCGGGCTCGTGAAGGCCGGCCGCGTCCTCGTGGCGGCGGCCGCGCTCATCCTCCTCGAGCCCGGCGCCGTCCGTGCCGCGGACCTGCGCGCCGCCGGATGGTGGTGGCAGGCGAAGAGCGGCGCCCTGGGCGCCGCGCCGCTGACGTCGCCGGACGTGCCCGACGGCGGGCTCCTCGTCGCCGGCGCGCCCGACGGCGCGACCGCGATCGCCGCGCTGCGCTACAGCCTCGACGCGTCGGAGACGCCCTCGCAGTTGACGCTCAAGGTCGCGACCGACACGGGCGGCGCCTCTGCCGTGCTCGCCGCGTGCCCCGCGGGCTCGGCGTGGAAGCCGGCGAGCCCGGGCGCGTGGGAGGACAAGCCGGCGGCGGCCTGCGACCGTGGCTCGGTCAACGGCATCCGGTCGGCCGACGGGAGCGCGTGGACCTTCGCGGTTGCGCCACTGGCGGCCGGTGGGACGCTCGACGTGGTGCTCGTACCGGGCAAGGTCGCGGGCGCGCCTGCCGGCGCCGACGGGTCCACCTTCCAGCTCGCCTTCGACAAGCCCGGCAGCGACTCGCTCGCGACCACCCGCAGCTTCAGCGGCACCGTCCCGGCTCCCCCGCTACCGCCGCCGTTACCCGCGCCGGCCGTCGCCGGAACGCCCGGCGCGACCGCGACCGCACCGACACCCGCGGCGGCGCCGTTCACCCCGTCGCTGCCGACCCAGCCGCAGCCGCAGCCGGGCGCGACCACCGCGGTCCCGCAGCCGCCGGCCCAGACGGCGTTCGCCGCGCCGGTAACGCACACCAGCTCGACAGGTGGGCGCGCGATGGCGGCGCTGATCTTGCTCGCGGGCGCCGCCGCCGTCGTGTGGGCCGTCCGCCAGCCGCGGCCCGCCATGCGCCTCCTCGGCCCGCTCGCACCCGCGTCACCCGCGGGCGCCGGCTCCGCGTCCGCCGAACCGGTCGTCGGCGGCCTCGGCCGCTTTGCCCGCCCCCGCCGGGGGCCCGTCCCCGATCTCTGACGCGGGTCAGCCCCGGGGCAAACCGAGGATGCGCTCGGCGATGATGTTCTTCTGCACCTCGGAGGTGCCGCCGGCGATGCTCGCGGCCTTGCTCCACAACCACTGACGCTCCCAGCGGCCGCCGAAGCGCAGCGCGACGTCGGACAGGTGCTGGGTCATGTCGGTCCACGCCAGCTTGACCCAGCTCGACTCCGGTCCCGGCTCGATGCCGCGCCCCAGCCGCGAGAGCGTCCGCCAGTTGTGAAGCCGCAGGACGCGCAGCTCCACGAAGGCCTGCGCCAGGCCGTCGGCGACGTCGAGGTCGTCGAGCAGGCCCGCGCCGGCCGCCTCGGCGTAGAGCTCGTCGAGGAAGACCTCGTGCACGACCTGCTCCTTGAACGGGAAGCTCGTGCCCCGCTCGTGGGCGAGGGTCGTGTTGGCCACCGCCCAGCCCTGGTTCAGGTCGCCGACGAGCTGGTCGGCGGGCACGAACACGTCGGTGAGGAAGACCTCGTTGAAGTCGGCCTCGCCGGTGATCTGCACGAGCGGGCGGATCTCGATCCCGGGCGCCTGCATGTCGACGACGAGGTACGAGATGCCCTTGTGCCGCGGCGCGTCCGGGTCGGTGCGCGCCAGGCAGATTCCCCAGCGCGCGTACTGCGCGTACGACGTCCACACCTTCTGCCCGTTGAGCACCCACCCGTCGCCGGTCGCGTCAGCGCGCGTCGTCAGCGACGCGAGGTCGGAGCCGGCGCCCGGCTCGCTGAAGAGCTGGCACCAGATCTCCTCGGCGGTCAGGATCGGCGCGAGCCACCGGCGCTTCTGCTCGTCGGTGCCATGAGACAGGAGCGTCGGCCCGGCCAGGTTGATGCCCACCCGGTTGACGGGTTGCGGCGCGCGCGCCCGCGCGTACTCGGTGTTGAAGATGGCGACCTGCACCGGCGGCGCACCGCGCCCGCCGTACTCACGGGGCCAGTGGATGCCGACCCAGCGTCCCTCGGCCAGGCGGGCCTGCCACCGCCGGCCCCACTCGACCTCCTCGTCGAGGTCGGCGAACGCGGGCGGCGGCTCGAGGTTGGCCGCCAGCCACTCGCGCACGTCAGCCGCGAACGCCTCCTCGTCGGGGCTGAACGACAGGTCCACCGGTCAGAGGTCCCAGAAGCGCTCGCGGCCGGCGCTCACGAACGCCTCGTGCAGCGCGTGCTCGTCGCCGGCGCCGAACGGGTGGTACGTGTCCTCACCCCGGCCGCGCGCGTACAGCGTGTCGCCACTCGTGCGGTCGGCGCGGAACTTCTCGTGCACGAGCTGACGCTTGACGATCTTGTTGGTCGCGGTCGTCGGTAGGGCGCGCGCCACCCTTACGTAGCGCGGCCGCCACTTCGGCCCGAGGTCGGCCTGTGCGTCGAGCCATGCCGCGAACGCGGCCCCGTCGAACCCGCAGCCCTCGCGCAGCACGAGCGCCACCATTACCTGGTCGCCGGCCTGCTCGTCGGGCACGCCGTAGACCGCGGCGAACTGCACATCGGGGTGGCGGCCGATTGCGGCCTCGATCGGGCCGGCCGGGAAGTTCTCGCCGTCGACGCGCAACCAGTCGGCGGTGCGGCCGGCGAAGTAGAGGAAGCCGGCGTCGTCGATGTAGCCGAGGTCGCCGCTCCAGTACCACCCGTTGCGCATGGCGCGCGCGTTGGCCTCGGGGTTGTTGTAGTAGCCCTCGAACGGGCCCATGCCACCCGTGTTCACGATCTCGCCGACGCATGCGTCGGCGTTGACCAACCGACCCTGATTGTCGAACCGCGCATGCGGCAGGAACTGACCGTCCTCGTCGACGACCTTGACCTTCTCGCCCACCAGGCCCATGGCGCCGGGCGGCGAGTCGGGAACGCGCGTCAACGCGATGCCGCCCTCGGTCGCGCCGAAGGCGTCGATCACCTCCACGCCGAAGCGCCTGGCGAACTCCTCGACGACCTGCGGTGAGCCCTCGTTGCCATAAGCGACGCGCAGCGGGTTGTCGGCGTCGTCGGGCGCCTGCGGCATCGCGAGGATGTACGACAGCGGCTTGCCCGTGTAGTTGAAGTAGGTCGCGCCGTAGCGGCGCACGTCGGGCAGCCATCCCGATGCGGTAAAGCGGCGGGCGAGCCCGACGCACGCGCCGTAGACGACCGACGGCGCCCAGCCCACCATCACCGCGTTCGAATGGAACAGGGGCATGGCGACGTAGCCCACGTCGTCGGGGCCCACGCCGAGGATCATCCCCATGCGCGTGCCGGTCACGAGGATGCGCCGCTGCGAGCAGATGACCGCCTTGGGCGCGTCCGACGTGCCCGAGGTGAAGATCAGGGCCCACGTACTCACCGGGTCGGGGTCGACGCCGGCGTCGTCGTCGGTGCACCCGGCGAGCGCGTCGTCGAGCGAGCTGCCCAACACCAACAGCTCGCGCCCGCCGAGATCGACGCTGTCGAGCAGTTCGAGGTGGTGCGGCTCGGTGACCACGAAGCCGACGTCGCCGTGCTCGATGTCGCGCTGCAGGTGCTCGCCCCGACGGGTGTGATTGAGACCGACGACGGTGGCGCCCGCCAGTCCGGCGCCGCCGAAGGCGAACAGGTACTCGGGCACGTTGTCGAGCAGGACGCCGACGTGGAACGGCGCGCCGTCGGCCCGCCGCGAGAGGAACAGGTTGGCCCAACGCCGGCACTCGGCCACGTACTCGCCGTGCGTCCACTGGCGGTCTTCGAAGCGGACGGCCGGCCGGCGGGCAATGTCGGGATCTCCGGCGTTGCGCCGGAGGAGCGCGGCGGCGTTGGGCGCCGGCATGGGCGCCTCGCCAGGGGCGGGGATCGCCTCGGCCGTCGACATCGCCTGCGACAGTAACGTCGATGACCGTCATGGCACCCGAGCCCTTCGCCGAGAACGAGGACCAGGCCGCCCTGCGCCAGCTGGCGCGCGACGTGGCCGACCGCGAGCTGGCGCCCAACGCCGGCCACTGGGACGAGACCGAGGAGTTCCCCGACGCCTCGTGGGAGGCGCTGCGCAAAGCCGACCTGTTCGGCATCACCGTCGGCGAGAAGTACGGCGGCATGGGCATGGGCGACGTCGAGGCCGCGATCGTGCTCGAGGAGCTCGCCCGGGCCGACGTCTCGAGCGCGATCCTCGCCCAGCTGATCTTCAACGGGCCGCCACGCGCCATCGAGCACCTGGGCAGCGACGCCCTCAAGGAACGGTGGCTACCGGTGGCGGCGTCGGGTGAGGGACTGTTCTGCATCGGCATCACCGAGGCCGACGCTGGATCGGCGGCCAACCGCATGCGCGCCCACCTCGTGGCCGACGGCGACGAGTACCGCCTCAACGCCTACAAGAACTACGTCACCGGTGGACACAAGGCCGCCGCCTGCCTCGTGTGGTGCCGGTTCCCGGGTGGCGAAGGAGCCAACGGCATCGGCGCCGTCGTCGTCGACCTGACCGCGCCCGGCGTGAGCATCGCCGGCGTGCACAAGAAGATGGGGCTGCGCGGGTGCACAGAGGCCGAGCTCGCCTTCGACGATGTCGCCGTGGGGGCCGAAGACGTCCTCCTTCCCGGCGACCCGTCCAGCAGCGACGCCTTCAAGACGCTGCTCGCCCACCTGAACCACGAACGCTGCGGAAACGCGGCGATGTGCATCGGCGCCGCGCAGGGCGCCCTCGAGTACGCCATCCGTTACATGAACGAGCGCGAGGTCGGAGGTCGCCGCCTCGCCGAGCTCCAAGGTCTGCAGTGGAAGATCGCCGACATGTCCGTCCAGCTCGAGAGCGCGCGTCTGCTGCTCCTGCGGGCCGTGCACATGGCCGGGCCGCACGGCACCCCGCCGCCGATGGAGACGGCGATGGCGAAGGCGGCGGCCAACCTCGCGGCCAAGTTCGTCTGCGACGAGGCCATCCAGCTGCTGGGCGGCTACGGCTACAGCCGCGAGTACCCCGTGGAGCGCGCGTACCGCGACATCCGCGGCCTGTGCATCGGCGCC
>VAXF01000290.1 GCA_005888395.1 Actinomycetota bacterium
TCGATCGACCTCGGCCCGTCGGTCGCCCCCGGCGCGTGGCGGTTGCCACCGCTGCAGTTGCTGAAGCGCGGGAAGGCCCAGGAGGTCGACCGGCGCGTGGTCGACGCGCGCGGCCGCGTGCTGGAGGACGCGCTGGCCACGCACGGGGTCGAGACACGCGTGGTGGGCACCACGGTCGGTCCGACGGTCACGCGGTACGAGCTCGACCTCGCCCCGGGCGTGAAGGTGGCCAAGGTCACCAACCTGCATCGCGACATCGCCTACGCGATGGCGTCACCCGACGTCCGGATCCTGGCGCCGATCCCCGGACGCTCCGCGATCGGCGTCGAGGTACCGAACACGACGCGCCAGCTCGTCCCGCTGGGCGACATCCTCTCCTCCGACGAGGCGCACCGGGCCAGCCATCCGCTCGAGGTCGGCCTCGGTCGTGACATCGCCGGGCGGCCGGTCATCGTGAACATCGCCGAGATGCCGCACCTCCTCATCGCGGGCGCCACCGGCGCGGGCAAGTCGTCGTGCATCAACTCGATCGTCACGTCGGTTTTGATGCGCTCGACGCCCGAGCACGTGCGGCTCATCCTGGTCGACCCCAAGCGGGTCGAGCTCGGCCAGTACAACGGGCTCCCGCACCTGCTCACGCAGGTCGTGGTCGACCCCCGCAAGGCGGCCAACGCCCTCCAGTGGGCGGTGCAGGAGATGGAGCGCCGCTACGACCTCCTCGCCGAGGTGGGCACCCGCGACATCACCGGCTATAACGCCGCCTACGATCGCGGGGAACTGCAGCCCGAGCTGGGCACCGACCGCGCGTTCCCGCGCCTGCCGTTCATCCTCGTGGTCGTCGACGAGCTCAACGACCTGATGATGGTCGCGGCGCGCGACGTCGAGGCGTCGGTCTGTCGCATCGCCCAGATGGCACGCGCTGTGGGCATCCATCTCGTGATCGCGACGCAGCGGCCGTCGGTCGACGTCATCACCGGCGTCATCAAGGCCAACATCCCGTCGCGGCTCGCGTTCCAGGTGACCTCGATCACCGACAGCCGGGTGATCCTCGACCAGGCGGGCGCCGAGCGCCTGATAGGCATGGGCGACATGCTGGTCGCGGTGGCCTCGTCGAACGCCCCCCGGCGCGTGCAGGGTGCGTGGGTGGGAGAGGAAGAGGTGCGCAAGATCGTCGCCCACTGGCGCCGGCAGGGCGCGCCGCAGTACGCGGAAGGCGTCGAGGGCGACGCCGTCGGTCGCGGCGGCGGTGACGGTCTCGACGAGGGCGACGACGAGGAGCTCGTGCTGCAGGCGCTGGAGCTGGTGGTCCGCTCTCAGCTCGGCTCGACGTCGATGCTCCAGCGCAAGCTGCGGGTGGGCTTCGCGCGCGCCGGGCGGCTGATGGACCTGCTCGAGCGGCGCGGCGTGGTCGGCCCGTCGGAGGGGTCGAAGGCCCGCGCCGTTCTCATGTCCCCCGAGGAGCTCGAGGAACTGCTGGCGCGACGGAGCTGAACGACGGAGTGACCGGCGTGCCCACGAGGGGCAGCGCCAACCGCACGATGGTGCCCTGTCCCTGTGTCGCCTCGATGGTGATCCGGCCACCGTGGGCCTCCACGATGCGCCGGCAGATGTAGAGCCCGAGGCCGAGGCCGCCGACCTTGCGAATCGGCGAGGAGTCCGCCTGGTAGAAGGGGTCGAAGGCCCGGGCGACCTCGTCCTGGGTCATGCCAGGGCCCTGGTCGGCGACGTCGATGCACACCTCGCCGTCGTGCTGCGCGGCCGTCACGTCGATGTCGCTCCCCGGCGCGTACTTCATGGCGTTCGTGAGCAGGTTCTCGACGACCTGTCGCAGTCTTCCCTCGTCGGCGACGATCACGATCTTGTCGTCGGCGCAGCACCGGATGGTGCGGTCGGGTGCCAGGTCGGAGGCGTCGGCGACGGCTGAGCGGCACATGCCGGCGATGTCGACCGCCTGGACGGCGAGGTTGATCGTGCCCGACGCCTGGAGCAGGTCCTCGACGATTCGGTTGAGGTCGTCGCCGCGGCGGATCATCGAGCTGAGCAGCTCGGACCGCACGTCGTCGCCGAGCCCGTCGCCGCGCCACTGGAGCGTGCGCGCCGCGCCCAGGAGGACGGCGAGCGGCGTGCGGAGCTCGTGGCTGACGATGCCCAGGAACTCCGACTTGAGGCGGTCGGCCTCTCGCAGCCGCGCGACCGTCTCACGCTCCTGCTCGAGCAGCCGGGTGTTGTCGAAGGCGGTTGCGGCCTGATCGGCGAGACCGGCGAGCCGCTGGCGCAGCTCGCCGGTGAAGGGTCGGGCAGCCGAGCCGAGGGCACGGTCGCCCGTGATGATGCCGAACAGCTCGCCTCGGATCACCACGGGGACGTAGAGCGCCTCCGCCGTCTGGGATCGTTCCATCAGCTCCCGCGCCACCTCGTGCACCGCCTCGTCGGCCGCGTAGCGCCGGGGTGCCGGATCGGCGACGACCTCCGCCAGCAGCGGCCAATCCGCCGGCCGCACAACCAGCGTGCGCAGCCGCTCCGCCTC
>VAXF01000291.1 GCA_005888395.1 Actinomycetota bacterium
AGGCGGGGGTCGTACAGGTCGCGGGTGGTGGGCTCGCCGTCGCCGCGGTAGCGGTCGAGGACCGGGCGGGTTCGCGTCACGCGCCCCGTGAGCGCGGCGGTGCCGCCTGCACGCGACATGACGAGGGCGGCCGCTCCGGCGCCCGTGCGGGTCTCGAGCGACGTGCCGAGCCCGGGCACGAGCGCGTCCGATACCACGATGACCGCCACATCGATGCTCCCGGCGGCAACCGCGTCCCACGCCGCCAGAAGCGCCTCCATCCCGGCGTGCGGCGAGCCTGCGAGCAGCGCGCCGGAGAGGTTGCGGCGCAGGCCGAGCGCCGCGGCCAGGAACGCGTAGCTCGGGCCTTCCGCCAGCGGCGGGCGGGTCGTGCCCCACCAGAGCCCTTCGATGTCGCCTGACTCGAGCCCGGCGGCCTCGATGGCCCGCGACGCCGCCTGCCACGCGAGCGTGAGCGCGTCCTCGTCGTCGGCGCAGACGGCGAGCCGGCCCTTGCCCGCGGAGAGCCCCCACGCGGCGGCGACGTCGGCCGGCGAGAGCCGCAGCGAGGGCGCCCCCGCGCCGGCACCGAGCACGCGAACAGGGGTTGTCACGCGGGAAACTCTACGCGACGACCCTCGGCTCAGGATCGGGCGGGCGTGTCCCAGGCGCTGCCGCCGATGCGGCCGCCGAGCTCTGGGCACTCGGGGGCGAACACGCCCCAGCCACACTCCATGCCGGGCACCACCCAGTCGTGCAGCATCCAGACGTCGACGAGCGGCGCCTTGTGGCCGCCGATCGCCGCGCACTGCGCCGGGGTCATTGTTTCGGCGCCGATGACGAAGCCGCTCGGCGCGAAGCACAGGCCGCCGTTGGCGTTGTGCTGGTGCCACCGGTCGTTGGGGCCGGCGAAGCCGGTGGGCGCGCCACCGGGGTGGTGGACGAGGTAGCTCAGGCCGACGATGTGCGAGGTCGGCGTGGTGCCGTCGAAGAGCAGCTCCGACGGCGCCGACGGGTCGAACCGGCCGACGAGGCCGATGTTGGTGTAGTGCGCGCCGATGCACGGGACGAACGGGGTCGACATCACGTAGCCCGCCCGCTCGGCGTCGGCGACTGTGGGGATGCGGAGGGCGACCCCGCGCGCCGCGAGCTGTTCCTGCGCGAGCGTCGCATGCGCGGCCGCACCCAGTGCCACTTGCGGGACGGGACCCCGGTGGAAGTGGCCCTCGACGTCGGTGACCTGGGCCGGCGACGCCGGTGGCCCCGAGCGCTCGCACGGCGTCGCGCCGGTGAGCCCGGCGGTGGTGTGCACGTGACCCGCCGCCGCGACGCCGCCATGACCGTGGTGCTCGCCGGCGAAGTGGGGAGTCAGGGCGACGCCGGTGGCCCCCATCACGAGCACGCCGGCAGCGAGTGCAGACGCGGTTGCCTTCAGAGGAACGCTCGCCGGGAGCGCGTGGCGTCCGGTCACCAGCACCAGCGATCCCACGACGATCAGCGCCTCGAAGCCGGTCGCGAGCGCATCGGGGAAGCCCACGGGCTCGGGGTTGCCCAGGCCGGGACCGAAGGGGACGCCAGTCGTGCGCGACGCGATCCACACGACGACGACGACGGCGTTGAGGAGGCCGAGGACGAACAGGCGGCGGGAGGGCCGCACGATGACCGCAAGCGCCCACAGCAGCTGGAGCCAGCCGGCGACCACGAAGAAGAGCCCGTGAAGCCGCGAGGCGTCGAAATGGCCGGGAGCAAAGGCGAAGTGGAGCGCGGCAGTGGCGAACGACAACAGCGCGAGCGCGAGCAGAAGGTCGGAACCGGCCGGTCGGGCCCGTTCCACCCGGACGCCCGCGCCGGCGAGCTCGACCTCGGAACTCTCCTCGGTGAGGACCACGTGCTCCTCCTTGCTACGCCGAGATTCTAGGCACGACCTCGCCGATGAACCGCTCGAGGCTCTCGGTCGAGGGGTAGTCGCGGAACCAGAGCACGAACTCGCGGCAGCCGGCGTCGACAAAGCCCTGAACGTCGGCCGCGACCTTGTCGACGGTGCCCACGAAGTTGTCGCGCACGTACTCCTCGACCGGCTCGCCACCCCACACGTTGCCGCCGGTGCGGTCGAGCCACCGGTGCAGGTCGGTGTCGGTGTCGAAGAGCATGCAGTCGGGCGCGTGCGTGCGCGTGATCGTGTCGAAGTCGCGCCCGACGCGCTCGCAGTGCTCGCGCAGCACCTGCGACTTGTGGATGAACGAATCGAGGCCGACCTGCCAGTTGGTGGCGTCGGCGTGGCGGGCGGCGATCGCGAGCGTGACCTTCTCACCCTCACCGCCGACCCACACGGGCGGGAGCTGCTGGAGCGGCTTGGGGTCGCACAGGGCTCGTTCGAGCCGGACGTGGCGCCCCTCGAAGGTCGTCTCCTTCTCGGTCCAGAGCATCCGTACGGCGGTGATCGTCTCGTCGAGCGCCCGCAGTCGCTCGCGCGCGGGGAGGAACTCC
>VAXF01000299.1 GCA_005888395.1 Actinomycetota bacterium
TGGAGGGCGCCGGCTTCCAGGTGTGGCGTCCATTTCCCGGCGGCGTCGACCTGCAGGTCACCGACCCGTTCGTGCTGCTCGACCAGCTCGGCCCGGTCGACAACGCCCCCGGGCAGGCCAAGGGCGCCCCCTGGCATCCGCACCGCGGGTTCGAGACCGTCACCTATCTGATCGACGGCGAGCTCTCCCATCACGACTCGAATGGGGGCGGTGGCGTGATCGGCGAGGGCGACACCCAGTGGATGACCGCGGGTGCGGGCATCCTCCACGACGAGCTGCCGAGCGAGCGGACCTTCCGCGCCGGCGGGCTCGCGCACGGCGTACAGCTCTGGGTGAACCTCCCGGCGTCGATGAAGTTCACCCCGCCGCGATACCAGGCGATCACCCGCGATCACCTCACCCTGCTCACGTCCGACGACGGCGGCGCGCTGATCCGGCTCATCGCCGGCGAGCTCGCGGGCCACGGCGGTCCTGGTGTGACCCACACGCCGATCACCTACGCCCACGTCAGCATCAGCCCCGGCGCGTTGCTCTCCATACCGTGGAACCCCACGTTCAACGCGATGGCCTACGTGCTCCTCGGCCAGGGATACGCGGGCGTCGAGCAGCGGCCGGTGTCCGACCACGAGCTCGCCGTGTTCGGCCCGGGCGACACGCTCACGCTCCGGGCGGCCGACCAGCAGCGCGGCGTGTCGCCGACGCTCGAGGTCCTGCTGCTCGGCGGCCTGCCGATCGGCGAGCCCATCTTCCAATACGGGCCGTTCGTCATGAACACCCGCGGCGAGATCGTCCAGGCGATGGAGGACTACGAGGCCGGCCGGCTGGGCGTGATCCCCGCCGCCGACCTCGCGCCGGAGAGCTGAGCGACTACCAGTCGGCCACCGGCAGGCGGAAGCAGAAGCAGCCGCTGCCGTCGGCGCAACTCTCGTACCACGCGTCCCCGCCCTGGGCGCGAGCCAGCTCGCGCACGATCGACAGGCCGAGACCCGTTCCGGGCGCGTCGGGGTTCATCGCCGACCGCGCCGGCGTGAAGCGCTCGAAGAGGGTGGGCACGAGCTCCGGTGGCACGCCGGGGCCCGCATCGCGAACGCGAACCTCCACGAAACCGTCGCTCGTGCCGGCCTCGACGATGACGGGTGGCGAGCCGTACTTGGCCGCGTTGCTGAGGTAGTTGCCGAGCATCTGCTGCAGATAGGCCGCGTCGGCCAGCATCAGCGCCGGTTGCGCGAGGTCGGTCTGCACCACGACTCCCGCCGCGTCGTGCACCGCGTCCTCGAGCGCCTCGCCCACCTCGACCGCCTCGATGCGGAGGTCGAGGCGACCCGCTTCGATGCGCGAGGTCACCAGCAGGTCGTCGGCCAGCCGCTTGAGACGCTCGGCTGCCTGCTTCACCCGCGACACCGACTGCCGCCGCTTCTCGTCGTCGAGGGCGTCCCAGTGCTCGAGGGTGAGCTCCGAATAGCCCTGCACCAGCTGGATGGGCGCGCGCAGCTCGTGGGTGGCCATGTCCATGAACCTGGCCTTGATCTCCTCTGCCTGCCTGGCCTCCGTCACGTCCCGGAAGCTCCACACGCGGCCGACCGTGGAACCTTCGATGCGTTGCGGGCGCGAGTAGCGCTCGAAGACCCGTCCGTCCTTGAACTCGAGGACGTCGTGGCTCTCGGCTTCTGCGTCCGCGTACACGTCGCGCACGCGGCTCAAGAAGCGCTCGGGCTTCGAGAGCTGGTCGACCACGAACCCGAGGGCGAGGTCGTCGTCGCCGGCGGCCACGACCTCCGAAGGCAGGCTCCACATCTCGACGAACCGCTGGTTGAACCGAACGAACCGGCCATGCCCGTCGACGACCACGATCCCGTCGGCGGTGGAGTCGAGCGCGGCCTGGAGCAGCGAAAGCGACTGGGCCAGCTCGCCCTCGGCGACCTCCCGCTCCCGG
>VAXF01000099.1 GCA_005888395.1 Actinomycetota bacterium
CAAGTGCGCCCCGCCGTTCAAGCAGTCCGAGTTCGACATCATGTACGGCCACGGCATCAGCCGGGAGGGTTCGCTGATCGACGTGGGGGTGGACCTGGGGCTGATCAAGAAGTCGGGCGCCTGGTACACCTACGAGGGCGAGCAACTGGGCCAGGGCAGGGAGAACGCCAAGCAGTTCCTCGCAGACAGCCCCGAGTTGATGGTCGAGATCAACGAGCGGATCCGCCAGCAGGTCGGGCTGAGCGAGCATGACGAGGAGGTGCCGCTCGGCGCCGGCCTGGGCGACGACGAGCCCATCTCGCTCACCGACTGACCGATTTTTCGCGATCTGCCGGGGAATGGTGCGTGGGCTGTGAAGAGCTGGCAGATTTGGGGCGCCACGCGACGCCTGTCGGCGCCCGGAAGGGCAGGAGGTTGGGACTTCCGTGTCGAACTGAGGCTTGACACCGTGTCCGGTCAGGCGGGATCGGAGGGGGGCAAATGGAAGTCCTCAAAGTCTCGAGCAAGTCCAACCCGAACTCCTGCGCTGGGGCAATGGCAGGTGTCATCCGGCAGTCGGGTGCCGTCGAGGTCCAGGTGGTCGGTGCCGGCGCGCTCAACCAGGCGATCAAGGCGATCGCCATCGCCCGCGGCTATCTGACCCCGTCTGGGGTCGACCTCGTCTGCGTGCCGACGTTCAAGGACATCGTGATCGACGGCGAGAGTCGCACCGCGATACGCATGTTGATCGAGGATCGCGACCGCCGCCTGCCCGGGTCGGCCACGGTCGAGGCGCACCTGACCACCAGCCGCGACGGCGACACCCCCGCCGCCGCCGTCCGAGCCTCACCGGCAACAGCCGCCGACCATCCCCTCTGAACGACATTCACCGCCTACCCGGGGCGAAAACCGCTCACAGGCCATGAAGTAGAGGGCAAGCCCGGCCTACGAGTCGAGCGTCGCCACGACCGGTCGCGCGTTGCCTTCCCCCTCGGAGGAGGCCAAAGCTTTTTCAAAGCCCGGGGGCGCAGGCTCCCGTCATGCGAATCAGGACCCTGCTTGGCACGGTGAGCGCCGCCGCCGCTGCTTCCCTCCTCGCCTCCTCCCCGCTGGTGCATGCCAAGAATGCCCAGGTGAAGGTGGCGGGCGGGATCAACATCAGCGCCCTCCTGGTGGACCCGGCCGGCAGCCCGGCCTCGGGGCTCTTCCAGTACCAGAGCGGGGCTCCGGCGAAGATGCTGGTGGCAGTGAAGAACTCCAGCGCCCCGGCAGGGGCGGCCGACGTCGTGATCAACACCCGCGACATCAATTGCGTCGACCAGCCGGCGATCCACGTCTCCGGCGGCTCCTTCGACAACCGGGGACAGCTCAAGTTCCAGCCGCTGAACCCGCCCACCCTGCCGTTCGCCAGCAAGAGCAGGCTCCAGGTGCAGGTGCTGACCGGCGCCGGCCAACTCGTCGTGCAGTCCTTCGGCGAGCCCTGCGTCCCGGGCCACCCGTAGACCGCATCGCCCGCACACGATCCGCCTCCCCGACGGGCGCTCGCTCCGGCGCCCGCGGGGCGGCGTTCGTCGCGCCGGTACGCTGACCGGGGTGGCGAGGAAGTTCCTCATCCGCACCTTCGGGTGCCAGATGAACGAGCACGACTCCGAACGCCTGGCCGGCGTGCTGGAGGCGGCCGGCCTGGAGGGCACGACCCGGTTGGAGGACGCCGATGTGGTCGTCCTCAACACCTGCACGATCAGGGAGAACGCCGACAACCGCCTCTACGGCAACCTCGGGCAGCTCAAGCGCCTCAAGGAGACCCGGCCGGCCATGCAGCTGGTCGTTGCCGGTTGCATGGCGCAGAAGGACCGCGGGCTCATCCAGGAGCGGGCGCCGCACGTCGACGTGGTGTTGGGCACGCACAACACCGCCCACGTCGCCGACCTCCTCTCCCGGGCCGCGTCCGAAGGCCCGCAGCTCGAGATCCTCGAGGAGTCGGAGGCCTTCCCCTCCGCGCTGCCCGCCCGCCGGAACACCCCGTGGTCGGCGTGGCTGACGATCCAGATCGGCTGCGACAACACGTGCGCCTTCTGCATCGTGCCCGCGGTGCGGGGCGCCGAGATCAGCCGGCCGTTCGCCGACATCGTGGCCGAGACGGAGTCGCTGGCCGCCAACGGCGCCGTCGAGGTCACTCTCCTCGGCCAGAACGTCAACTCCTACGGTCGCGACATCACCCGCCGCCGGCCCCTGTTCGCCGACCTGCTGCGCGCGGTCGGCGCGGTGGCGGGGATCCGCCGGGTCCGCTACACCAGCCCCCACCCGAAGGACCTGCGGCCGGAGACGATCGCCTCCATGGCCGAGACCGAGGCGGTGTGCGAGCACCTGCACCTGCCCCTCCAGTCCGGCAGTGACCGGGTGTTGGCCTCCATGCATCGCGGCTACACGGCGCAGCGGTACCTTGACAGGCTGGCCGGCGCCCGGGCCGCGGTCCCTGACCTGGCGGTGACGACCGACGTGATCGTCGGGTTCCCGGGCGAGACGGACGACGACTTCGAGCGCACCCTGGAGGTGGTGGCGGAGGCCGCCTACGACAGCGCCTACACGTTCGTGTTCTCCCCTCGGCCCGGTACCGAGGCGGCCGGCTTCACCGACCGCTTCGTCGACCCGGCCGTGGTGGCGGACCGCTTCGAACGGCTGACGACCACCGTCGAGCGCTCGGCTGCACGCCGCCACGCCGCCCGCGTCGGACTGGTGGAGGAGGTCCTGATCGAGGGGCCGAGCAAGAAGGACCCGGCGGTGCTGTCGGGGCGCACCCGCCAGAACAAGCTCGTCCACCTGGCCGGCGGTCCACTCGCGCCGGGCACGTTCGCGGACGTGCGCATCACCGACGCCGCCGCCCACTACCTCCGGGGCGAGCTCGTGACCGTGACCGCCCGCCCGCGGCACAAGACACGCATCCCCGTCGCAGCCGTCTGACTGCCGTGGGGGCACCCCGCCACCTGGCGCTGGTCGGCGCCACCGCGTCGGGCAAGTCGGCCCTCGCCCTCGAGGTGGCGCGGCGGCTCGGCGACGTCGAGCTCGTGGCGGTCGACTCGATGCAGGTGTACCGGGGAATGGACATCGGGACGGCCAAGCCGACCCCGGAGCAGCAGGCGGAGGTGCCCCACCACCTGCTGGACCTGGCCGATCCGGCCGAGGACTTCTCGGTCGCCCGGTTCCAGCTCGCCGCGACCGCCGCCCTGGCCGGCATCGAGGGCCGGGGCCACCGGGCCCTGCTCGTCGCCGGCACCGGCCTGTACCTCCGCGCCGTCGTCGACGACCTCGACGTGCCCGGCCGGTACCCGGCCGTCCGCGACGAGCTGGAGGCCGAGCCGGACACCGCCGCCCTGCATCGCCGCCTGGCCGCTCTCGACCGGGACGCCGCCGCCAGGATGGCGCCGTCCAACCGCCGCCGGGTCGTCCGGGCGCTGGAGGTGACCATCGGGGCGGGACGGCCCTTCTCCTCGTTCGGCCCCGGCCTCGCTACGCACGGGGAGAGCCGCTTCGACCAGGTCGGCGTGTGGCTGCCGCGGCGGGTCGTGGCGGGACGGATCGCCGAGCGTGTCGCGGCCATGGTCGACGGCGGCCTGGTGGACGAGGCTCGGCGGCTGGCCGCCCGGACACGCCTCGGCCGAACGGCCGGCCAGGCCCTCGGGTACAAGGAGGTGCTGGCCCACCTCCGAGGAGAGCGCACCCTCGACGAGGCGGTGGCGCTGGCCGTGCGCCGGACGCAGTCCTTCGCCCGCCGCCAGCGTGTGTGGTTCCGCCGCGATCCCCGGATCACCTGGTTCGGAACCGGCGCCAATCCGCTCGCTGTGCTGCCGGCGCTGCTGGGAGAATGGTCGGCGCCATGCCGACCCTCCGGCTGACCAAGCACCACGGCTCGGGCAACGACTTCCTCGTCCTGCTCGATCCGGACGGCGTCCACCCCATCGACGCCGGGCTGGCCCGCGCCCTCTGCGACCGGCACACCGGCGTCGGCGCCGACGGCCTCATCCGTGCCTCGGCCGGGACCGCCGGGACCCAGCTCACCTTCGAGCTGCGCAACGCGGACGGCAGCGCCGCCGAGATGAGCGGCAACGGGATGCGCTGCCTGGCCCAGGCGGCGGTCGACGCCGGCCTGGTCGACGGGCGCGACTTCATCGTCGCCACGGCCGCCGGCCAGCGGGCGGTGAGTGTCCACCGGGAGGAGGCGCCCGGGCTCCGGACGGTGAGCGTCGACATGGGCGCCGCCCGCGTGTCCGGGTCGCCGGGCCGGGCGACGGTGGACGTCGGGAACCCCCACCTCGTGCTCCAGGTCGGCGACGCGGCCGCCCTGGCTGCGCCGACCGAGACGCCCGACCCCGCGGTCAACGTCGAGCTCGTCCTGCCGGGACCGGAGCCGGACGCCCTCACCATGCGGGTGTTCGAGCGAGGGGTGGGCGAGACGCTGGCCTGCGGGACCGGTGCGATCGCGGCCGCGGCCGCCGCTCACCAGTGGGGACTGGTCGGCACCCACGTCGTCGTGCACCAGCGGGGCGGCGACGGGATCGTCGACCTGTGTGCCCACACGACGGTGCTGACCGGGCCCACGCAGCGGGTCGCCCGGGTGGAGGTCGACCGGCCATGACGCTGATCGAACGCACCTTCCGCGAGAAGATCGTGATCGTCGGCGTGGCCGTCCCACCGACGACGACCGGGGAGACGGAACGTTCGCTCGACGAGCTCGCGCTGCTGGTCGACACCGCTGGCGCCGACGTGGTGGGCAGGGTCCTTCAGCGGCGGGACAGCCCCGACCCGGCGACGTATGTGGGCAAGGGCAAGGCCGAGGAGCTGCACGAGCTGTCCCTAGCGGTGGACTGCGACACCGTGGTGTTCGACGACGACCTCAGCCCGGCCCAACAGCGGAACCTCGAGAAGATCCTGGGCCGCACCGCCATCGACCGTACCGCCGTGATCCTCGACATCTTCGCCCAGAACGCCCGCACGCCCGAGGGTCGCGATCAGGTCGAGCTGGCGCTCCTGCGCTACCGGCTCCCCCGACTGCGGGGCCGGCAGCAGGCGCTCAGCCAGCAGCGGGGCGGCGTCGGCGCCGGTGGCGCCATCGGCAACCGTGGCCCCGGCGAGACGCAGCTCGAGGTCGACCGGCGGCGGCTCGTCAGGCGGATGGGCAGGCTGGAGGAGAACCTGAAGCATCTGTCGGCCGACCGGCACACGCAGCGCCGGTCCCGCCAGCGCAGCCGCCTCCACGTGGTCTCGTTGGTCGGCTACACGAACGCCGGCAAGTCCACGCTCCTCAACCTGCTCACCGACGCCGACGTCCTCGTCGAGGACCGCCTGTTCGCGACGCTCGACCCCCGCACCCGGCGCACGGAGCTGCCGGGCGGCGAGACGGTGCTGGTGTCGGACACCGTCGGGTTCATCCGGAAGCTGCCCCACGGCCTGGTGGAGGCGTTCAAGTCGACGCTCGAGACGGTGGCCGAGTCCGACCTGCTCGTCCACGTGGTCGACGCCTCCGCTCCCGACCCGGACGGCCAGATCGAGGCCGTCGACACCGTGCTGGCTGAGATCGGCGCGGCGGACGTCCCCCAACTCCTGGCCGTGAACAAGATCGACGTCGCCACCGACCCCGAGCGCCTGCTCGATCGCCACTCGGGATCGGTGGCCGTCTCGGCGCTGACCGGCGCGGGTGTCGACGACCTCCTCGCCGCCGTCGGGGACCGGCTGCGGGCGCTCGCCGACGTGGTGGAGCTGGTCGTGCCGTTCGCGCGCGGCGACGTCGTGGCTGCCCTGCACCGCGAGGGCGAGGTGCTGGTCGAGCAGCACGAGGAGGGTGGCACGCGCCTGCGGGCCCGGCTCGACGACGCCGGCGCCGCCCGCTTCCGCGAGTTCCGCGTCTCGTAGTGGCGCGGAGCATCGCGTCGGCGACGGCCGAGCTCCAGGAGCTGGCCGGCCTCGTCACCAACAGGAACAAGCGCCACCGGTCGGGGCGCGCCGTCGTCGAAGGCGTCCGGCCCATCTCGGTGGCGCTGGCCCACGGTTGGAGGTTCGAGGCGGTGGTGTCGTCCGGGCGAGCCCGCCTGTCCGACTGGGCGGCCTCGATCGTCGCCCGTGTGGGGGACGACCGTCACCTCGTCGTCCCCGAGCCGCTCATGCGGCGGCTCACCGACCGCGACGAGCTGCCCGAGTTGGTCGGCGTCGTCGCGACGCCGGCCCGTTCCATCGACGACGTCGGCGTGCATGACCGCGCCCTGGTGGTCGTGCTCGACCGGCCGTCGAGCCCGGGCAACGTGGGGACGGTGGTGCGGACCGCCGACGCCTTCGGCGCCAACGCGGTGATCCTGACCGGCCACGCCGCGGACCCCTGGGACCCCAAGGCGATCCGAGCCAGCACGGGGGCGGTGTTCTCGCTGCCGGTCGTCGTGGCCGGGTCGGCCGCCTCCGTCGAGCCGCTGCTCGATCGCTGCCGGGTCGTCGGGGCACGGATCGTGGGCGCCGACGAGGCCGGCTCGGTGGACGTGGACCGCGCCGCGCTGGGCGGTCCGCTGGTCCTCGTGCTCGGCAATGAGGCTCGGGGCCTCGGCCACGGCTGGCGCGACGCCTGCGATGAGCTCGTCCGCGTCCCGATGCGGGGCTCGGCCACCTCGTTGAACGTGGCCGCCGCGGCTGCAGTGGTGCTCTACGAGGCCGACCGCCAGCGGCGGGCGGCCGTGCGCTGACCGTCCCGCGGGCGATCGGTCAGGCGGAGAACGGCACCCGGCCCGAGTCGGGCGCCCTGTCGTTCGAGCTCCTCACGCGGTCGACGCTCCGCTTGGACCAGTCGACGAACGTCGCTGTCCTCCCGGTGCGCGTGCCCCCGAGCGCGGACCACGGCACGGTGAACACGACGCCGTCGCCCGCCAGGTCGAACGTGCCCGGGTAGGGGACGAAGCCGGTCGGTGTGTCGAGATAGGCGTACCAGCCGTCGTCCTCGCCGTCGGCGAAGAGCTGGTAGGCGCTCTCCCCGGCGTCGCCCCGCGCGAAGTCGACGCCGATGCCCATGACCTCACCCGTCGCCAGCTTGGCCGGGAGGCGGGCGCCGAGGGTGACAGTGACCCGGACGTCGTCGCCGACGGTCTCGAGCCGCATGGTCCGGATGTCGGCGTCGGCCGGGCCGGTTCCCTGGTCGCCGGACGGGTCCGTGATGGTCGTCGCTGCAGGCGGGGGGGCTCCCGGGGCTGCGAGGGCGTGGGAGGAGGCCGACGAGGCCGGCCCGGGCCCGCTCGCCGTCGGTGAGGGGCGCCCCTGCAGCGGCGGCGCCGGTGCGCTCGACGGTGGCGCGGCGCCGGGCCGGGCAGCCAGATCGCGATGAGCCACCGACCGGTTGGACGGCAGGATGGGGCGGTCACGGCCGACCGCGCACGACGAGCCGGCCATACCTAGCGCCGCCACGACGGCGACGACGCCCGGGCCGAGCAAGCGAGACGGAAGGGCCGGGATCAGCCCCCGATCACGGCCGGGCACTCCTGGCCGCGGGTGTCGGAGCTCTGGTCGTGGGGCACGCAGACGTGCACGGTGGCCATGTTGCTGTGGTCGGCGACGTCAATCGGGTCGGCGTGGCACTTGACCGTGATCGAGTAGAGCCGGCCGGCGTCCGGCCCGTTGGTGCCGGCCCGCTGTCGGGACCGACTCCTTCTCATTCTTCAGAAATCGCCCGAATCGCGCGGGGCGTGGTTTCCCCCCGAGCGATCAGCTGCCAGGCTGGGGACATGGCCGGGTTCGAGCCGCCGGTGTACCCGTACGAGCGGCTTGCCGGGGTCAAGGCCGTGGCCGAGGCGTTGCCGGGCGGCCTCGTCGATCTGTCGATCGGCACGCCGTGCGACCCACCTGCCGACGAGGTGGTCGCCGCCCTGTCCACCTCGGGGGCCGAGCGGGGCTATCCGGCGTCGATCGGGAGCGACCGCTTCCGGGCGGCGGCGTCGGGCTGGCTGGCCCGCCGGTTCGGGGTCAGCGTCGGCGAGTCGCAGGTGGCCGCCTGCGTGGGGACGAAGGAGTTCGTGGGCACGCTGCCCCAGTGGCTGAGGCTGCGTACGCCGGAGCGGGACACGATCCTCTACCCGGCGGTCTCCTACCCGACGTACGAGATGGGCGCGATACTCGCCGGCTGCAGGGCCGTCCCGGTGGCCGTGGACGAGCGGTTCCGGCCGGACCTGTCGTCGGTCTCCGCCGCCGACGCCGGCCGGGCGCTCGCCCTCTGGGTGAACTCGCCCGGCAACCCGGCCGGCCAGCTCGACGACCTGGCCGCAGCCGCGGCGTGGGGCCGGGACCGCGGGGTGCCGGTCTTCAGCGACGAGTGCTACGTCGAGTTCACCTGGGACGGACCGGGTCGCACGATCCTCGCCACCGGCGCCGACGGCGTGGTCGCCGTCCACTCGCTGTCGAAGCGGTCGAACCTGGCCGGCGCCAGGGTCGGCTTCTACGCGGGGGACGCCGAGCTCGTGCGGTACCTGTCCGAAGTGCGGAAGCACGTCGGGATGATGGTGCCGGGGCCGGTGCAGGCGGCCACCGTGTTGGCACTCGACGACGACGACCACGTGGCCGTCCAGCGCGATCGCTACCAGGCCCGGCTGGTTCGGTTCCAGGAGGTGCTGGCGAAGATCGGCGTGGAGGCACCCCTGCCTGGCGGTGGCTTCTACCTGTGGGCGCCGGTGCCGGGGGGCGACGCCTGGGCGCTCACCGATCGCCTGGCGAGGACCGGCGGGTGCCTGGTCAGCCCCGGCGATCTCTACGGGGCCGGCGCCGGGCACATCCGGGTCGCCCTGGTCCAGCCGACCGAGCGGCTCGACCTGGTCGCCGAGCGCCTGTCGGCGGCGTGACCAGGGGGAAGGGAACCCGCCGCCGTTAGTGTGACGGCCGTGGTCGACGTCCAGTCCCGCATCGACGAGCTGTGGGACCGCCGGGCCGAGCTCGGCCCGGCCGACGTCGACGCGCTGGTCGTCGTGCGGCAGGCGATCGACCTGCTCGACAGCGGGCAGGCGCGGGTCGCCGAGGTGAACGGGAGCGGCGAGGTGGTCGTCCACCAGTGGCTGAAGCAGGCGATCCTCCTGCTGTTCCGGCTCTCCGCCATCGAGACGCAGGAGCTCGGCCCGTTCGAGTACGCCGACAAGCTCCCGCTGAAGAAGGGCTACGAGGCGGCCGGTGTCAGGGTCGTGCCCGGCGCATCGGCCCGGTGGGGGTCGTACATCGAGCGGGGCGCGATCCTGATGCCGAGCTACGTGAACATCGGGGCACGCGTCGGCGCCAACACGATGGTCGACACGTGGGCCACGGTCGGCTCGTGTGCGCAGATCGGCGCCGACGTTCACCTGTCCGGCGGTGTCGGCATCGGAGGCGTCCTCGAGCCGCCGCAGGCGTCGCCCGTCGTCATCGGTGACGGATGCATGATCGGGAGCCGCTGCATGATCACGCAGGGGGCGCGCGTCGGGAGCGGGTCGGTTCTCGCGGAAGGCGTGATCCTGAACCCCGGCATTCCCGTCATCGACAGCGAGACGGGTAGCGAGCTCGGTCGCGGCGTGGTCCCGCCCGGCTGCATCTGCGTGCAGGCGACCCGCCCGCGCCGGTACGCGGGTGGGGACTTCGGCCTGCCCTGCGTTCTCGTCATCCGGCGCATCGAGCCGGGCGAGCGCTCCCACCTCAACGAGATCCTTCGAGACGCGGGCGTCTACATGTGACCGACCTGCTGGCGCTGTGCGCCCAGCTGGTCGACATACCGTCGGTCAGCCACGACGAGGCGCGGATCGCCGACCGCATCGAGTCGGAGCTACGAGGGGTGGGCTGGTTGACCGTCGACCGTGCGGGCCACACGGTCGTGGCCCGCACGACGCTCGGTCGCCCGCAGCGGCTGGTGCTGGCCGGCCACATCGACACGGTGGCGCCGAACGGCAACGAGCGCGCTCGCATCGACGGCGACGTGCTCCACGGGCTCGGCTCGGCCGACATGAAGGCCGGTTGCGCCGTGTTCCTCGAGCTCGCCCGAACCGTTGCAGACCCAGCGGTCGACATCACTTATCTGTTCTACGAGTGCGAGGAGGTCAGCCAGCGGCACAACGGCCTCGTGAAGCTGGCTGAGGCCCGCCCTGAGCTGCTCGCCGCCGACGCCGCCGTGCTGGGCGAGCCGACCGGTGGGGTGGTCGAGGCCGGCTGCCAGGGCACGCTCCGGGTGGACGTGACCCTCGCCGGCGCGCGTGCGCACACGGCCCGTCCCTGGNNNNCCATCGGCTCGGCCCCGTGCTGCAGCGGGTGCTCGACTTCACGGAGCGCCGGCCGGTGCTGGACGGTTGCGAGTACCGGGAGGCGCTCCAGGCCGTGCTCGTCGAAGGGGGCGTGGCCGGCAACGTGGTGCCCGACCGCGCCATGGTGCGGCTGAACCATCGCTTCGCGCCGGACCGCACCACCGAGACGGCACTCGCCTCCGTCCGGCAGCAGCTGGGTGACGCGGTCGACGAGTCGAGCGGGGACACGTTCGTCCTAACCGACGCGTCGACGCCGGCGCCTCCGTCGCTCGACCATCCGCTGCTGGCCGGCCTCGTGCGGCGATCGGCGGCCCCGCCTCGGGCGAAACTGGGGTGGACCGATGTCTCCTTCTTCGCCGGCAGGGGAGTGCCGGCGACGAACTACGGTCCGGGCGACCCGAACCTCGCCCACACCCCGGGCGAGCATGTGTCCCGCGCCGAGCTCGACGCCGTCCACGCCACCCTCGCGGCGCTGCTGGCCGACGCCCTCGCCTAGGTGGAGGGACCCCCATTCACGTCGCGAGTACATAGCCGGCGGATTCCGGGGGCTATGTACTCCGGACAGCGGGGGCTCGTGGTCAGGACTCGAGCTTGGCGTCGAGTGTGATCTCTGTGCCCGCGAGGGCCTTGGACACCGGGCAGGTCCGCTTGGCCGTGTCGGCCACCTCCTGGAAGGCGTCCGCGGCGATACCAGGGACGTCGGCCGTCGTCATCAGGTCGATGCGCGAGATCGAGAAGCCCTCGTCGCCGCGGGTGAGGTGCACCTTCGCCGTCGTCTGGACGCGTCTCGGCTCGTAGCCTCCGCGTCCGAGGGCGGCTGCCAGGGCCATCGAGAAGCACCCGGCATGGGCGGCGGCGATGAGCTCCTCGGGATTGGTGCCCGTTCCCTCCTCGAACCGGGACTTGAACGAGTAGGCCCCCTCGAAGGCGCCGCTGCCCAGCCGCATCGACCCGGATCCTTCTTGGAGCGAGCCGTTCCACTCCGCCTGTGCCTGTCGCTCGGGCATGCCGTCCTCCGTCCGTCGTCGGGTCCAGGCGGCGGAGGCTACCCCCAGCGACCTTCGGCGCTCACTCGCTCGCTTCGCTCGGCTCCGTTCGGCCGAGTCAACAAGGCGCTCCGGCCGACCGGCGCTGCCGCTCGGCCTCCGCCGTCTCTCGTCGCCGGCCAGCTGACGTGGCCGCCTTCGGCGGCGTTCTCAGCCAGCCGGAAACTTGCCTCGAGCACCAAGTTTCGGTGCGGCAAGCGCGGCAGAGGGCCGGCATCACGGCACGAGCGACACGCGGTTCAGAGGCGCCGGAGGACGGTGACCACCCGGCCGTAGATGTGGACGTCGTCGGCGTTGAACTCCATCGGCGACAGCCGCTCGTTGGCCGGCTGGAGCACCACCCGCACGCCCTTCTTGGCCAGCGTCTTGACAGTCGCCTCGTCGCCGGGGATCCCGGCGACGACGATGTCGCCCCTCTTGGCGTCGGTGTCGTGGCGGACGACCACGTAGTCGCCGTCGAGGATGCCGGCGTCGACCATCGAGTCACCCCGTACCCGCAGCATGAACAGCTCCCCATCGCCCGTGAAGTCCTCCGGCAGTGGGAGGAGCTCCTCGACGTTCTCCTCGGCCAGCACGTTGGTGCCGGCGGCGACGTCGCCGATGAGCGGCACGTGCCGGGCCGGCCGGCGATCGAGGATCGCCCCCGACGCGGGGTCGTACCGCACCTCCAGTGCCCTCGGCTTGGCCGGGTTCCGTCGCAGGTACCCCTCCCGCTGGAGGATCTCGAGGTGGGTGTGCACCGTCGAGGACGACGTGAGGCCGACCGCCTCACCGATCTCTCTGACGGATGGCGGGTAGCCGCGCTCGCGCAGCGATGCCGCGATGAAGTCGAGGATCTCCCGACGCTTTCCTGTCAGCACCTCGGCCATGTTCCCTCCCCGAGCGAACGCACGTTCCGGCCACGGTAGCACGCGGGGTGTGACAGGGCAAACATCAGTTCGAATATTTCCTTGACGGGAACGCCCGTTCGTGGTGAGGTGGCCGCAGCGCCACCGTTGATTGTCACACCCACCGCTCAAGATGACGGAAGAGCAGCCCCGAGAAGAGCAGGCCCGAGAAGAGCGCAATGGCGA
>VAXF01000100.1 GCA_005888395.1 Actinomycetota bacterium
CCTCGAGACGGCCGAGGTCGTCGAGGTCGACGCTCCCGCAGGCCACGGCGTCGACGACCTGCGCGACGCGCTCGACCGCCTGCTCGCCACCGCTGCCCACGCGATCGACCGGGGCCGGCCACGACTGTGGGTCGACCGGGTGTTCGCGGCCAAGGGTTCGGGCACGGTCGTCACCGGAACACTCGCCGGCGGCTCGCTGACCGTTGACGACGAGCTCGTCATCGTGCCCGGCGGAACGCCCGTGCGGGTGCGCGCCCTCCAGAGCCTGCAGGAGCCCGTCGACACCGTCCCCGCAGGCAGCCGGGTGGCCGTCAACCTCTCGGGTGCGTCGCGCGATCGCATCGCACGCGGCCACGCCCTGGTGCGGCCCGGGCAATGGCGCCAGACCACCACCGTCGACGCCTCCCTCACCGTCCTGGCGGGTCTCGAGCACGAGGTCACCCGCCGCGGCGCCTACCACGCGTACGTCGGCTCGGGCGAGCACCCGGTGCGGGTCCGCGTCATCGGCGCCGACGCCATCGCTCCCGGCGGAAGCGGTGCCGTCCGGCTCCATCTCCCTGCCGCGTTGCCGCTCCTCCCCGGCGACCGCTTCGTGTTGCGCGAGAGCGGGCGGGCCGAGACCGTCGGCGGTGGCGAGGTGCTCGACGTCGCGCCCGTGCTGCCGGCGTCACGCGCCCGGCCGTCGCGCTCCGCTGACCGGGTCGTCGCCGAACGAGGGTGGGTCGACGCCGGTGAGCTCGAGCTCCTCACCGGCGAGCGGCACGCGCCGACCGTCGGCCGCTGGGTGGTCTCGCCCGACGAGCGGCTCGCGACCGAGGACCGAGTGCGCAAGGCGGTTGCGGGGGCCGGCGCCATCGGGCTGGACCTGGCCGTGCTCGACGAGCACGAGCGCGCCGTTCTTCCCTCGATCGACGACGTGGTGGTCGATCGAGGCCGCGCTCGGCCCCGGTCCGCGCCGGGCGACGCCCTCGCCGCCCACCCGTTCGTCGCCGCCCTCGAGGCCCACCCGTTCTCGCCGCCGGAGCCCGGCGACGTCGACCGCGCCGAGCTGAGCGAACTGGTCCGCCGCGGCCTCGTCGTCGACTGCGACGGCTGCTACTTCGGCCCGGGCGCCGTCGACGCCGCCGCCCGACGGGTGGCCGAGCTGCTCGCCGCCGAGCCCGGAGGCGTCACCGTCGCCCAGGTGCGCGATGCGCTGGGGACCACCCGCAAGCACGCGCTGCCGCTCCTCGCCCACCTCGATGCCACCGGCGTGACCCGTCGCCGGGGCGACGTGAGAATCGCCGGCCCCCGCCTACCTCCCTAATTTCGCCCTCACTCGTTCGCTTCGCTCACTCCGTTCGGGCGAGCTGATCGTGCTCCGGCCGACCGGCCAAGCCGGCTCGACCTCCGCGCTGTCTCTCATTCGCGGGTAGCCGGCGGGGGCGCCTTCGGCGCCGTGGGCGGCCACCCGAATTCACGGCCTCAGCGCGCCAGAATCGCCGACCCAGTGAACGGCTACTGCGTTTGTTGTTCTTCGTCGGCGGGCTTGGCGGCGTCGATCGTGCGTAGCCGCCGCGGACGCACCCGCCGGAGGCCGAGCCGGCCGCCCCGACGGGCCGGCGGGCGGGTCGCGGGCTCCATCGACCGCGCCAGCTTCGCCACCTCGACGACGTTGGTCATGACCTCCCCGAACGAATCGGGGTCGGCAAGCAGCCAGGAGTGGTTGCCCGCGACGATTTCGCCCGGCTGGCCGATGGCCGCGCAGAGCGCGTCGAACGACGACCTCGGAATGATCTGGTCCTGCTCGCCCCACAGCACGACCACGGGAAGCTTGCGCTTCTTCAGGTGCTCCAGCTCGGCGGTGAGGTCGGCGTTGCGGGCCAGGTTCGCGACCTTCCAGAAGGCACGCGGGTTTCGTACGAGGTTCGGCACGGCGTCCTCGAGGATCACGGGGAGCACCTTGGTGAAGTTGGGGATCGGCAGGAGGTCGCTCGGGAAGTGGATGCCCCAGTCCCACAGCGGCCGATCGGCCATCGAGCGCAGGGCCGAACCACGCCGTCCCCACGCCGACCCGCCGATCGAGTTGACGAGCACCAGCGTGCGCACGCGGTCGGGGAAGTCGTGTGCGACCTGGATTGCGACGCCACCTCCGAACGAATGCCCGACGAGGAACACCGGCTCCTGCACGTCGACCGCTTCGAGGAAGGCGTCGACCCAGCGCGCGTAGCCCGGGAGCGAGAACTCGTCACCAGGCAGGTCGGCCGTGCCGCCGAAGCCCGGCAGGGCGGGAGCGAAGACCTGGCAGCCCAGCCTGACGAGCCGCTTCAGCGCCCGCTTGTACGCATGCTGGCCGAGCCCCCAACCGTGGAGGAAGACGACCGGGAGCCCAACGCCCGCGACCCCGTAGAGCGCCTGCCGCCCCGCGACCTGAGCCTTGCGCCAGACGAGATGCTCACCCAGGTCATCGCTCGCCATCGCGAGCACGACGTTACCGACCGCGAACGACCGACCGCCTCAAGGTGGATTTGATCTGCCGGCCGCCGGCGCCGCCGAAGGCGGCCGCTACGGCCGGCAGCAAGAAGAAGCAGGGCGAAGGGCGATCCGGCTCCGCCGGTCGCCCGAGCGCGATTTAGCTCGCCGAGCAACCTCTGGTTGCGAAGGCGAAGTCAGCCGGCGTGGCGGGCGAGGAGTTGCTTGCGCTCGAGCTCGTTGAGGCCGCCCCAGATGCCGTGCGGCTCGCGAATGCGGAGGGCGTACTCGAGGCACGGTTCACGCACCGGGCAGGTGGCGCAGATCGCCTTGGCCCGGGCCTCGCGTGCCTCCTTCTCCTCCTTGCGCTCGAACTGCGCAGGAGGGAAGAAGATGGCCGAGTGCGGCCCGCGACAGGCCGCTTTCAGCTGCCAGAGCTCCTCGGCACGCTGCGCCATTGGCGACATCCTCCCTCCGGGGGGCACCCTACGCCGCCCTGACCAGCGGAAACAAGGGTTGAACTATCGCGAGCGCGCCCGATCCTCGTCGGCAGCCGCCGGTTCGACCTCGAGCACCAGCCCCTCGATGCCGGTGACCTTGACCGCGCCACCGGCTGGGATCGGGGTTGCCCGATTCGTGCGGGCGCGCCAGAGCCCGCCGCGCACCCGCACTGTCCCTTCGGGCGAGAGGGCGAGGAACGCGGTGCCCGTCTCGCCGATCAGCGAGTCACGCCCGATCGTCGGCGTGGAGTACCGGGCCCGGACGAGCGCGGGCATGCCCCCGACCATGAACAGCGCCACGCCCACCAGCACGAGGACGATCACCACGATGCCCGGTGACAAGCCCGCGTACAGGTTGGCGGCACCGAGCACGGTGCACGCCGCGCCGATGGCGGTCCAGACGCGTGGCGCGCCGACCTGAACGTCGACCGAGAACCCGAACACCCCGAAGCCGAGCAGAGCGAGCGCCCACGCACGCGTCGGGAGCACGCCGAGGCCGTAGGCCGCCAGCACGAGCGCGAGGGCGCCGACCACGCCCGAAACACCGATCCCGCCGGTGAAGAAGTCGAGCACCATCAGCAGCAGGCCCGCGAGGAGGAGGAAGAAGGCCACACCCGGGCCGGCGACGGTGTGGAGCAGCCGCGGGACGAGCGCCGGCTTGGCGAAGCTGACCTGCACGGTGGGCCGCTGGCGCGGCCCCTGCGAGGTGCGCACGACCTCCGCCGTCTCTAGGCGTCGCCCGTGCACCGCGCGGCCGTTGAGCCCGACGATGAAGTCGCCCAGGGTCGCGGCACGCAGCAGGTGCACGCGCCGGGCGAGCCGGCCGATGCCGGTCGCGGGGGCGGCGCCGGGCAGCGGCGACGCGCGCAGCAGTCGCGCCGCCGCGCCGTAGGCCACCGCGCCCGCCGGGCCCACCCACACCGCCACCGGCACCGGGCTCCGCACCACCATCGTCGCGAGCCGTTCGACCGGACGCGACGAGCCGACCGCGCCCCCGCTGTTGAGCTGGATCACGAGCGCCTCGGCGCGATGACCCACCGCGTCGCGCACCGAGTCGTGGACGAAGTCGACCAGCACGGGGTCGAGCAGCCCGCTGACCTGCACGATGTCGACCTGCGGCCGCCTGGTCGCGGCGGGCGCTGGCGTCGGGAACGCGGTGAGTGCCAGCCCGAGCGTCAGGCAGGCCGTCGCTAGTCTGCGGATGTCGCCTCTCCGAAGGGGGATGGTTGGACCCAGCGGGCTTCTGCAAGCAGTCCCGCGTCGTCATCGTTGCGGGCAAGGGCGGTGTGGGCAAGACGACGGTCACGGCCGCGCTCGCCCTGGTGGCCGCACGCACCGGGCTCCGGACCCTCGTGGTCGAGGTCGAAGGCAAGAGCGGGCTGGCGGCGGCGTTCGGCGCGCCCCGCCTCGGCTACGAGGAGATCGTGCTCTCGCCAGGCCGGGGGGGCGGCGAGGCCGACGTGCGGGCGCGCACGCTCACGCCCGACGACGCCCTGCTCGAGTACCTCGAGGACCATGGGCTGCGGCGGGTGTCGAAGCGGCTGGTGCAGAGCGGGGCCATCGACGTGGTGTCGACGGCGGTGCCCGGCATCAAGGACATCCTGATCCTCGGCAAGGTCAAGCAGCTCGAGCGGGCGGGCGTCGCCGACCTGATCGTGCTCGACGCCCCGGCGGCCGGTCACGCCGTGAGCTTCCTGATGAGCCCGCGCGGGCTCCTCGACGCCGCTCGCGTCGGTCCGATCCGCACCCAGGCACAGGAGGTCCTCGACCTCCTCACCGACCCGGCGCGGTGCCAGGTCGTGCTCGTGACCCTTCCCGAGGAGACACCGGTGAACGAGCTGGTCGAGACCGCCTTCGCGCTCGAGGATCGTGTCGGTCTCAGCCTCGGGCCGGTCGTGGTCAACGGTCTCTACGCCACCGTCGACGGGCTCGAGAGCGACCCGGATGTGGCCGCCGAGGCGGCGGCGGCGACCCTGCGCCAGGGCGAGGCCGAAGCGCTGCGCGACGCGGCCGAGTTTCGCCGCCGCCGGCACGCGCTCCAGCAGGAGCAGGTCGGGCGGCTCGAGAGCGCGCTACCGCTGCCCCAGCTCCGGCTGCCCTTCCTCTTCACCCCCGACATCGGGCCCGCGGAGGTCGAAACGCTGGCCGACGTGCTGGCCAAGGAGATCGAGGCACTTCAGTGACCCTCACGGCGTTGGCGCGCACGCGGGCGATCGTCATCTGCTGCGGCTCGGGGGGTGTCGGCAAGACCACGGCCGCGGCCGCGCTCGCGCTCGAGGGCGCCCGGCTCGGGCGCAGCGCGGTCGTGGTCACGATCGACCCCGCCAAGCGCCTCGCCAACGCCATGGGCCTCGACGAGCTCAGCAACACCCCGAAGCGCATCGACGGCGACTGGCCCGGCGAGCTGTGGGCCATGATGCTCGACACCAAGAGCACCTTCGACGCCCTCGTGCTCAAGTACGCGCCCGATCGTTCGCAGGCCGAGTCGATCCTGCGCAACCGCTTCTACCGCAACATCGCCGGCGCCCTCTCGGGCACGCAGGAGTACATGGCGATGGAGAAGCTCTTCGAGCTCCACGAGAGCGGGCAGTTCGAGCTGATCGTGGTCGACACCCCGCCGACGCGCAACGCCCTCGATTTCATCGACGCGCCACGGCGGTTGACGCGATTCCTCGACAACCGCATCTTCCGCTGGCTGATGTTGCCCACCCGCGCCTACCTGAAGGCGGTCAACGTCGCCACCCAGGCCCTGCTGCGCACCATCTCGCGCGTCGTGGGCTCCGAGGTCATCAAGGACGCTGTTGCCTTCTTCCGCGCCTTCGAGGGAATGGAGGACGGCTTCCGCGACCGCGCCCAGCGTGTGCTCGCCCTGCTCTCCGACCCGGGCACGGCGTTCGTGCTCGTTGCGTCGCCACGCCGGGACGCCGTCGAGGAGGCGTCGTTCTTCGCCGACAAGCTGCGCGACGCGGGACTGCCGGTGGAGTCGCTCGTGGTGAACCGGCTCCACCCTCGCTTCGGCGCGGGCCGGCCGGAGGCCGACCGCGAGCGCGCCCGCACCCTTGCCGGCACCGACCTCGGGGCGCTCTTCGCCAACCTCGCCGACTTCCGCCTCGTCGCCCAGCGCGAGGACGAGCACATCGCCGGGCTCGCCTCCAAGGTGGCGCCCGCACCGGTGACGCGCGTGCCGTTCCTGCCCACCGATGTGCACGACCTGGAGGGGCTGCGAGAGGTGGGGGGCTACCTCTTCGACGTCGCGGGCTAGCGGCTTGCCGGCTCGGCCAGCGCTCCGGCGGCCTCCGCCATCGTCTCGGCCACGGTCACGATGCGGTCGAAGCCGGTGGTGTGGAGCAGTCGCGTGAGCGTGGGCCGGTTGCAGCAGACGGCGACCTCGCCCCCCGCCTCACGGGCTCGGCGGATGCCCCCGATGAGCGCTCCCAGCCCCGCCGAGTCGACGAACGGCACCGCCGACATGTCGATCAACAGCTTGGGGCGCGACGTGAGCTTGCCCAGCGCCTCGCGGAACTGGCTGACGTTGTACGCGTCGAGCTCACCGACGGGGCGGCAGACGGTGTAGCTGTCGGCCTCCTCGACCTGGATGTCGAGCAAGGGTCCTCCTCGGTGGGCCTCCGGAACCGGATCGTACCCAAGCGCCCTGCTCACAACCCGGGGTAGCCTCCTCGCCCGTGCCGGATGTGCTGATCGCGACCGACGCGCCCTGGATGCGGGAAGCCGTCGAGTCGGTGCTGAGCGGGCCCGACGTCACCGTCCGCCACGTCGTGACCGGCAGCGCGGTGCGTGCCGCCGTCCACGAGCGGGCTCCCGAGATCGCCGTGGTCGATCTCCAGATCGGGAACATGGGCGGGATGGCCGTGTGCCTCGACCTTCGCCTCGAGGAGAGCGGCGGGCGGGTACCGCACGTGCCCGTGCTGATGCTCCTCGACCGTCGCGCCGACGTCTTCCTCGCCCGCCGGTCCGCGGCCGAGGGGTGGCTGGTGAAGCCGCTCGACCCGATCCGGCTCCGGCGGGCGATCGACGCCGTGCTCGCCGGTGGCGAGTACCACGACGACGCCTACCTGCCGGTGCAGGTTCCCCTGCCGGATACGATGCAGCGATCCAGCGGGGCGTAGCGCAGCTTGGTTAGCGCGCAGCGTTCGGGACGCTGAGGTCGCCGGTTCAAATCCGGCCGCCCCGACTCGGAGAGTGCTCCTCGAGCAAGCTCAGATCGTGGGGACCCTCACCGTGCCGGAGACGTGGACGACCGCCGTCCCCCGGTAGGAGACGTGGGCCGCGCTCGACGTGGAGATCTGCAGGTCGAGATGGTGGCCGGCGGGCAGCGCGTAGGTGACCCCCACCAGGTCGAGACCGACACGTTGGGTGAGGGGGACCAGACCGCCGAGGCGCAGGGACTCCGCCTGGAGATCGACGACCTGGTTGGCCTCGCGATCGACGAGCTTGAAGAACAGGTGGACACCGGGCCCGTCGATCGTCACGTCGAGGTCCGCGTGCGGCTCGCCGACGACGTCGACCGCGCTTCGCCCTGCCGCCAGAACCGGCACGGTGATCGAGCCGGGATCGGTGGGCGGCGCCACGCCGTCGGAGACGACGGGGTCGAGGGCGCTCTGCGGGCCCGCCGACGTCGCAGCACCATGGCTCACGAGGGTCCCGCTCACCCGGGCTGACACATAGGTTGCCGGGCCCGGAACGGCCAGCGTCGGGAAGGCCGACAGCGCCGAGCGATGGCCGTTCTGGTCGTACCAGGTGACCGGCGGCAGGGAGTCGGCGCGGCCGCGCCTGAGGTACTCGTCGAACCACGTGACGATCTGGGTGTCCATGAACCTCCGTACCCCGCCGTCGCTGTAGCCCGGCGGGCAGGCCACGTGGCCACCGCAGAACGCGATGAGCTTGACCTTCGCTCCTCTCGCTGCGATCTGCCTGTCGTTGGCCCACGCGTCGTTGAGGTTGAAGAGCGTGTCCACCGACCCTTGCATGAGCAGCGTCGGAGGCAACGTGTGGCCTGCTCCGTACCCCGCCAGGCTGCGCGCACCGAACCAGCCCCGGGTGCTGTCGCTGACGTAGCCCTGCAGCGCGCCCTCGACTTCGGCCCAGTGGATCATGGGGTCGTAGCCGCCGGTCTGGGTGCCGGCCGTGCCGCTCGGCGTGGCGTGGGTCCCGGCGCCCCAGGCGAGCCCGGCGCCGTAGAGCAGCTGGGCCCAACCGAACTTGATCACCCCGTGGGGGAACAGCGAGTAGCGCAGGTCGTTCCACGTGACCTCGGGAGCGAGCGCCCGCACGCGCTTGTCGAACGCGGCAGTCGCCATCTGGATCGCGCCGCCGTAGCTCTCGCCGGACATGCCGACGATCGGGCCGATGGCGTCGGCGGCCAGCTCCGACCGGGTCGCCACGACCTTGTCGATGAGCGCGCTCGCGTCCCTGCCCTCGTGAGCGGGGTCGTCGACGTCCGCGAGACCGCCGGACTGGCCGAACCCACGTGCGTCCCAGCTCAGCACCGCGTAGTCGGCGGCGAGCAACGCTCGCGACGCGCTCGACAGAAACGAGGGCGTCTCACCCGCGGCTCCCCACCCGTGGGCCCGCAGGATGGTCGGAACCCGATGGGAGGCGCTGGCATCCGGCGGCTCCATGAGGTTGTAGACGATCGGCGTCCCGTCGAAGCTGGTGATCACGCCGCGTCTCGTCACCGGGACGACGTCGCCGGCCCGGGCGCCCGTCTCTACCGCGCCGGCGGCCAGCAACCCGAGCGAGCACAAACCGGCCAGGGCGCGGCGCACTCGGTCATGTTTCCCAACAAAGGGCGCTAATCCACCGCTAATCCACTATTGGGAGGCGAGCAGCTCGGCGATCTGGACGGCGTTGAGGGCCGCCCCCTTGCGCAGGTTGTCGCCGCTCACGAACAGGGCCAGCCCGTTCGCCACGCCCGGGTCGCGGCGGATGCGGCCGACGTAGGAGGGGTCGGACCCCGCGGCCTGCAACGGCGTGGGGATGTCGCTGAGGGCGACGCCGGGCGCCTGCGACAGGATCTCGCGCGCCCGCTCCGGGGAGAGTGGGCGCTCGAACTCGACGTTGAGCGACAGCGAGTGCCCGGTGTACACGGGCACGCGCACGCACGTGCACGAGACCGGCAACCCGGGGATCTCGAGGATCTTGCGACTCTCGTCGCGCCACTTCGTCTCCTCGTCGGTGTAGCCGTCGTCGACGACGTCGTAGTTCATCGGCACGACGTTGAACGCGATCGTCGCCTTGAACTTCGACGCGGCCGGGAAGTCGACCGCGTCGCCGTCGTAGGCCAGCGCGGCAGAGTCATCGGCCGTCTTGCGCACCTGCGACTCGAGCTCGGCGACCGCAGCGAGCCCACCACCCGACACCGACTGGTAGGTGCTCACGACGACCCGGCGGAGGCCGGCCTCGTCGTGCAGCGGCTTGAGCACCGGCATGGCGACCATCGTCGTGCAGTTGGGGTTGGCCACGATCCCCTTTGGGATCGATGCCAGCGCGTGCGGGTTCACCTCCGACACCACCAGCGGAACCTCGGGGTCCATTCGCCACGCGGACGAGTTGTCGACGACGGTCGCGCCCGCGGCGGCGACACGCGGCGCGAGCGCCCTCGACGCGGCCCCACCGGCCGAGAACAGGGCGATGTCGAGCCCGGCGAAGTCGGCGATGGTGGCGTCCTCGACGGCGAGCTCCTCGTCGCCCCACGGGAGCCGCCGCCCCGCCGACCGGCTCGAGGCGAACAGCCGGAGCTCGGACACCGGGTAGGCCCGCTCGGCCAGCACGGCGCGCATCACCCCGCCGACCAGCCCGGTGGCACCGACGATCCCGACCTTCATGCAGCCCAGGGTATTGCCGGAAGGGCGGCCTCCTCAGGCATTTGCGTCGAGCTCGAACACGTCGTGCAGCACCTGCACGGCCCGGTCGACGGCATCCCCGCGCACCACGCAGCTGATGCGAATCGTCGAGGTCGAGATCATCTCGATGTTGATGCCGGCGCCCGCGAGCGTCTCGAACATGGTGGCGGCGACACCGGGGTTCGTCTTCATCCCGGCGCCAACGAGGCTGACGCGCGCGATGTCGGGGTCGGCCGTCACCCGTTCGGCGCCGATCTCGGGCGCAACCGACTCGGCCACCTCGATGCTCGCCGCCAGGTCACCCTTCGGCACGGTGAAGGAAATGTCGGTGTGCCCGGCCGTGGCCACGTTCTGCTCGATCATGTCGACGTTCACGGCGCGATCGGCGAGGGCGCGGAACAGCCGGGCGGCGACCCCGGGCCGGTCGGGCACCCCGCTGACCGTGACCTTGGCCTCGGTGGAGTCATGCGTTATGGCCGAGATGATGGCCCGCTCCATCGTTTCGTCCTCCTCCTCGACCCAGGTACCCGGTTCCCAGGTGAAGCTCGACCGGACGTGCAGTCGCACGCCATGGTTGCGGGCGAACTCGACTGATCGCAACGCGAGCACCCGACCGCCCGTGGCCGCGATCTCGAGCATCTCCTCGTACGACACCTTCGCCAGCCGGTGCGCCGACGCGACCACGCGAGGATCGGCGGTGTAGACACCGGCCACGTCGGTGTAGATCTCGCACGCGGCCGCGGCCAGCGCCGCGGCCAGCGCCACCGCCGTGGTGTCGGAGCCGCCCCGGCCGAGAGTGGTGATGTCGCGGTCGGTGGACACGCCCTGGAAGCCGGCGACGACAGGGATCTTGCCGGCGCCCAGGCTCTCCCGGATGCGGTCGGCGCGCACCTCGAGGATCTTGGCCCGACCGTGGGACGTGTCGGTGAGGATTCCGGCCTGGCTCCCGGTGAACGACTCCGCTGGGACGCCCAGATCGGTGATCGCCATGCAGAGCAGCGCCATCGAGATCCGCTCGCCCGCGGTGAGGAGCATGTCGAGCTCGCGCCCCGGCGCGTCCGGGGCGACCTCGGCCGCGAGCCGAAGGAGGTCGTCGGTGGACTTGCCCATCGCGCTCACGACGACGACGACGTCGTGGCCCTGCCGTCTGGTGCGTACGACGTGGTCGGCGACCGCCTTCATGCGGTCGGTGTCGGCGACGGACGTGCCCCCGAACTTCTGGACGAGGAGACTCAGCGGGTCGCCGCCTCCGGCGGCCGTCCCGCCGAGCGGGACGCTCTGTCTTCTGGTTCGCTCGCCTCCGGCTCGCTCACTGTCCCGCGAAGTTAGTGCCGCGTCAGTCGACGTCGAGCGTTGTCGCGTTGCCCTCGACGGCGGAGAGCACGCCCCAGCCGGCAAGACGCTCGAGGAGCTTGGGCTCTGAGAGGCCGAGCAACGAGCCGAGCACGCGCAGGTCGTCGCGCCGCAGGGACAGGACCCGGCCGTTGAAGTCGCCTCGCTCGAGCGCGATCGACTGGGCGTAACGCGCGACCGGCGCCGCCTCCTCGTGCTTCTCGAGGGCACCGAGGTCGAGGATCACCTTGGGCGGGCCCGCGACGGGGATCGGCTGTTCGCGCAGGTCGACCTCGCCCACCACGACCGACATCGGCACGCCGTAGAACTCGGCCAGCTCCCTCAACCGCGCCAGGCTCAGCACGCGGTAGCCGCGTTCGTAGGCACCCACGGCGGAGGCGCTCCAGCGACCGCCCGAGCGCTCTTCGACGTCCTCGAGCGAAAGCCCCTGCTGTCGCCGAATGGCGCGCAGGCGATGGCCGACCTCCTCGACGAAGGTCGCGCTCTCGTGCTGCTCGTTCTGGTTCACGTCGGTCATGGTGGCGTGACCCCCCTGCCGGCTCTACTAAGGGTTTCGACGCTACGCCCTCCGTTCCCTGCCTCGCCCCATCGTCCGGGCACGGCTACGTTGCCCGCCCGTGCCCTCTGCCAAGCGCGAGCGGAAGAAGTCGGGCCGGCTGGCCCGTCAGCAGGCAGAGCTGGCCGCGCAGCGGCGGGCCCGCCTCCGCACGCGCGTCATCGCCGCCGTGCTGGTCGGCGGACTCGTGGTCAGCCTCGCGTTCGTCTTCTCGCGGGGCGGCAAGACCAAGAAGGCGGTCAAGACCACCCCGGCGTCGTCCACTACGGTCACCGCCGTGGGCAAGACCATCACCGGCGACACGCCGTGCCCGCCCGCCGACGGTTCCGCCGAGCGCACGACGAAGTTCGCCAAGCCGCCGCCCACGTGCATCGACCCCGCGAAGTCGTACACGGTGACGATGAAGACCACGAAGGGCACGATCACCATCGCCACTACTTCGACGGCATCGTCTTCCACCGGATCATCCCCGGGTTCGTCGTCCAGGGCGGCGACCCGGAGGGCACCGGCCGCGGCGGCCCGGGCTACAAGTTCGCCGACGAGCTGCCGCAAGCCGGCCAGTACAAGATCGGCTCGCTCGCGATGGCCAACGCCGGGCCCAACACCAACGGGAGCCAGTTCTTCATCATCACCGGCCAGCAGGGTGTGCAGCTCCCGCCGAGCTACTCGCTGTTCGGACAGGTGATCGACGGCCTCGACATCGTGAAGCAGCTCGAGGCGGCCGGGTTAGCGAGCGGCACGCCGAAGGAATCCGTCAAGATGGAGACGGTCACCGTCGCGGAGAGCTGAGCCCGCGCTACCCGGGGAGTGAGTCGAGCCCGGCGCTCTGCCCGTCGACGAACACCGCCGCCGAGCCCGCACCCTGCACGTCCCATGCTCCGTCGGGCTGGCGTACCAGCGCCGTTCTCTCGTCGACGGCCACGATCGGCACGCCGCGCGGCGCGAGCTCGATCGTGCGCCGGGCCTTGTCGGGCGACCACGTGTCGTGGTGCGGCACGAAGGCGAGCTGCGACACGAGACCCAGCCCGACCGTGAACGCCCCACCTCGCGGGTCGACCATCGGGTCACAGAGCACCATGGCGCCCGCGGACGACGCCGCGAGGACCCCGCCTTCGTCCCACGCCGCCTCCAGCGCCTGCCACAGGGACGAGTCCTTGAGCACCGAGCGCAGGTGCATGGGCGAGCTGCCGGCCATGTAGGTGAACGCGCTCTCGCGCACGGCCGCGACGTTGGCTTCGTCCTCGGCGTCGGGCCGGCTCAGCACCATGAGCCCGCGCGCCCGACTGCCCAGGGCCGCGAACCACTCGGTGGCCTGCTCGACCAGGCGCCCGGGATGCTCGTAGGCGGCCGCGGTCGGCAGCACGAGCACCTCGGCCCCACCGGCGGCGGCAAGTAGCTCGCGGTCGAAGTCGCAGCCGTCCTGCCACTCGCCCCCACCCACGAGGGCCAGCACGCCCGTCATCGCAGACAACCGGGGTGGTCGGTCACGAGGGCGCAAACCTAACCTGCTCACCATGACGATCAAGCGTGTGGGGATCGTGGGCTCCGGCATCATGGGCGCGGGCATCGCCGAATGCGCCGCTCGAACCGGCCACGAGGTCGTGGTCCGGTCGCGCAAGCAGGAGACCGCCGGCGCGATGGTGGCCGCGCTCGAAAAGTCGCTGGCGAGGCAGGTCGAGCGGGGCAAGCTCTCGGAGGGCGAGCGCGCCGAGACGATCTCGCGAGTGCGCGCCACCTCGCACATCGGCGAGCTCGCCGGTTGCGACCTCGTGATCGAGTCGGTCGTCGAGGACCTCGACGTCAAGAAGGCGCTCTTCAACGAGCTCGACAGCGTCTGCGATGACCACACGATCCTGGCCACGAACACCTCGACGTTGCCGATCGTCGAGCTCGCCGTGCAGACCGGGCGCCCCGAGAAGGTCTGCGGTGTCCATTTCTTCAACCCGGCGCCGCTGATGGCGCTGGTGGAGATCGCCCGCCCGCTTACCGCCTCCGACGAGACCATCGCCGAGGTCCGCTTCTTCGCGGAGGCGTGCGGCAAGAAGCCGGTCGTGGTGAAGGACCAGGCCGGCTTCATCGTGAACGCGTTGCTGTTCCCGTACCTCAACAACGCCGTGCGCCTGCTCGAGTCGGGCGTGGCGTCGGCCGGCGACATCGACGAGGCGATGAAGGGCGGCTGCAACTTCCCGATGGGGCCGCTCGCGCTTCTCGATCTCGTCGGGCTCGACACCTCCCTGTCGATCATCGACGCGCTCTACACGGAGTTCCGCGACCCCAACTACGCCGCCGTGCCGCTGCTCCGGCGCATGGTCGCAGCGGGGCGCCTGGGCCGAAAGTCCGGGCGCGGCTTCTACGATTACGCCAAGAAGTAGGCGCACGAGAGGGGTCGGCGTGGCCGACAAACCGTGGTTCATGAGGACCTACTCGGGTCACTCCAACGCCCGGGCGTCCAACGAGCTGTACCGCACCAACCTGGCGAAGGGCCAGACCGGGCTGTCGATCGCGTTCGACCTCCCGACGCAGACCGGCTACGACCCCGACGCGCCCGAGGCGCGCGGCGAGGTGGGCAAGGTCGGCGTGCCCGTCGCCCACCTCGGGCACATGCGCCAGCTGATGGACGGCATCCCGGTCGGCGAAATGAACACCTCGATGACGATCAACGCCACCGCCGCGTGGCTCCTCGGCCTCTACATCGCGCACGCGGAGGAGGCCGGCGTCGATCCGGGGCTGCTGGCGGGCACGACCCAGAACGACATCGTCAAGGAGTACCTGTCGCGGGGCACCTACATCTTCCCGCCGGACGCCTCGAGGCGGCTCACCGTCGACACGATCGTGCACGCGGTCCGGCACGTGCCGAGGTGGAACCCCATCAACGTCTGCCCGTACCACTTGCAGGAGGCGGGCGCGACACCCGTGCAGGAGCTGGCCTACGGGCTGGCCACCGCCATCGCCGTGCTCGACGCGGTGCGCGAGTCGGGTCAGGTGAGGGAGGACGAGATGCCCGAGGTCGTGGGGCGCATCTCGTTCTTCATCGACGCCGGCATCCGCTTCGTCGAGGAGGTGTGCAAGCTGCGGGCGTTCACCCGCATGTGGGACCGCATTACCAGGGACCGTTACGGCGTCGACGACGAGCGGTTCCGGCGCTTTCGCTACGGCGTCCAGGTGAACTCGCTCGGCCTCACCGAGGAGCAGCCCGAGAACAACGTCCAGCGCATCGTGCTCGAGATGCTCGGCGTCACCTTGTCGAAGAACGCACGCGCCCGTGCCCTCCAGCTGCCGTGCTGGAACGAGGCGCTCGGCCTTCCACGACCGTGGGACCAGCAGTGGTCGCTGCGGATGCAGCAGGTGCTCGCCTACGAGACCGACCTGCTCGAGTACGACGACATATTCGACGGTTCGAAGGTCGTCGAGGCCAAGACGGCCGAGCTGGAGGAGGAAGCGCAGGTCGAGCTCGACGACGTGCTCGCGATGGGCGGGGCCTTCGAGGCGATCGACGAGCTCAAGGGGCGCGTCGTGCGCGCGATGGCCCAGCGCACCCGCCGGATCGAGGCCGGCGACCTCCAGGTGGTCGGCGTGAACTGCTTCTCCGAGACGGCGCCCTCACCGCTCGGAGGCGAAGGCATCATCCTGCGCGTCGACCCTGCGGCGGAGGCCGAGCTGCGCGACGACGTGCGCGACTGGCGACAGGCGCGCGAGCACGACGCGGTGGAGAAGGCGCTCGACGAGCTCCGGCGCGTCGCCGCGTCCGACGAGAACGTGATGCCGGCGACGATCGCGCTCGCGCACGCGGGCGGCACCACTGGCGAGTGGGCCGGCGCGCTGCGGGAGGTCTTCGGCGAGTACCGCGCCCCGACCGGTGTCACCGCCGCCGTCGGCGGGCGTGCGACCGACGAGATGGCCGAGGTGCTCGCTCGGGTCCGCTCGATGCGCGGTGGCCCGCCGCGGCTGCTCGTGGCCAAGCCCGGGCTCGACGGGCACTCCAACGGCGCCGAGCAGATCGCCGTCGCCGCCCGCGACGCCGGCATGGAGGTCGTCTACCAGGGCATTCGCCTCACGCCCGAGCAGATCGCGCGCGCCGCGCGCGACGAGGACGTCGACGTGGTGGGCATCTCGATCCTCTCGGGCAGCCATCTCGAGCTCGTGCCCGAGATCCTCCGCCTGCTCCGGGAGGAGGGTGTGGACGCGCCGGTCGTGGTGGGCGGGATCATCCCCGGCGACGACCGGCCGAAGCTCGAGCGACTGGGCGTGGCGGCCGTCTACACGCCGAAGGATTTCCAGCTCAGCCGCATGATGGCCGAGGTGGCCGACCTGGCCGCCGCCCGCCGCCAAGCCTGATCCAGCGCTTTTCCACAGGCTGTCCGCTAGCGCTGTCCACAGGTTGTGGATATGCGTCCGGTCATCTCGGCCAAACGGGGAAGCAGCGGTCGGCGATCTCGCCGAAGGCGTAGAGCGGGTACAGGCCGCCGAACAGGACGCGGCAGCGCTCGGTCCAGCCGAGCGCATCCGGGCTCGAGATGCGGCGGTGCACCTGCAGGATGCCGCCCTCGAACACCCGGTACTCGGCCCACGCGCCGGGGTAGTCCTTCACGCAGGCCACCTCCACCCAGGGCACGTCGCCCGTCGCCGCGAACCGCCGCACCCGGTTGCGGTGGGTGTGGCCCGCGAAGTAGCCGACGAGGGCGGGGCGGCGCGCGAACACTTCGACCAGCCGCTCGGAGTCGTCGGGCCGTATGCCGAAGTAGGTCTCGGCCCGGTTGCGCGACTCGGGACTCCACACGTGGTGGTGCCCGAACACGAGCACCGGCCGGTCGCTTCGGGCCGCGAGCTCGTCGAGCCACTCGACCTGCTCCGCAGTGAGCTGGCCTGTGGTCTGCCTGGGGATGACGGTGTCGAGGACCGCGACGCGCACCCCCGGGAGTGTGATCTCGATCGGCGCCTGCGACGCGAACGTTTCACCGAAGTAACCGTCGTGGTTCCCGCGCACGTGCAGGAGCCGTTCGCCGAAGGCGGTGCCGTAGAGCTCGAGGAACATGCGGTACTCCTCGACGGTGCCGTGGGTGGTGAGGTCGCCCTTGGCCACCACGAGGTCGGGCCCGAGGGCGCGGATCTCGTCGATGGCACCGCGGTTCATCGTCTCCGGATACGGCGGCTCCCCCGGCTCGGACGTGAGGATTGGCCCGACCTCGAGCCCCTCGAGCACGCCGCACTCGGTCTCGCCGAAATGCACGTCGTTGACCGTCGCGATCGTGGCCAGCCGCTCGCCGGGCGGACGGGGAAGCGTGCGCAGGTCGACACCGTCGAGCGTGTAGCCGGTGTCGGGCTCGAGCCCGTTATGACGAAGCACCCGCTCGCCGTCGTGGAGGACCGCCTCGTCGTCGGCGACCGTCGTGAGCTCGATCACCGCCGGGTCATCCGCCCGCCGCCTTCGGCGGCGGCGATGACCAAGGTGCTCTGCCCATTGGTTCGCTCGCCTCCGGCTCGCTCACATCCAAGGCCGCTCTCGCGTGGCCGCGATCTCGCGCGGACCCCACCACCGGCCCGACCAGCGCCACGCGTCGCGCTGCGCCGGCGGCGTGACGACGACGGGCCGCGGCCATGCCACTTCGACCGCGGCGATGATCGCCGCCATCTCGTCAGGTGACGGCCGTGCGCGGAACGTCAAAGAGGAACGTTTCCGTGCTTGCGCTTCGGGAGATCCTCGCGCTTGCTCCGAAGCATGGCGAGGCTCTTGATCAGCATCGGGCGGGTGAGGGCGGGGTCGATGACGTCGTCGACATAACCGCGCTCGGCCGCCTCGTAGGGATTGGCAAGGCGCTCGGTGTAGTCCTCGACGAGCTCGGCCCGCCGCGCCTCCGGGTCGGCGGCCTCCTCGAGCTCGCGCCGGTAGACGATCTCCACCGCGCCCTGCGGGCCCATCACCGCCAGCTCGGCGGACGGCCAGGCGAGGGCGAGATCGGCGCCGATCGACTTCGAGTTCATAACGACGTAGGCCCCGCCGTAGGCTTTGCGCGTGACGACCTGGATGCGCAGAACCGTCGACTCGCAGTAGGCGTAGAGGAGCTTCGACCCGTGGCGGATGATGCCCCCGTACTCCTGGTCGGTGCCGGGGAGGAAGCCGGGCACGTCGACGAACGTCACGAGCGGGATGTTGAAGGCGTCGCACGTGCGCACGAAGCGGCCGGCCTTCTCCGACGACTGGATGTCGAGCACGCCGGCGAGCACCTGCGGCTGGTTGCCGACGATGCCGACCGGGTAGCCGTCGAGCCGGGCGAACCCGCACACGATGTTCTGGGCCCAGTGCGGGAAGTACTCGTAGAACTCACCATCGTCGACGACCGCCTCGACGACCTTGTGCATGTCGTACGGCTTGTTGGAGCTGTCGGGCATGAGCTCGACGAGCTCGGGTGACGTCCGCTCGGGATCGTCGGTGGGCTGCGTCCAGGGAGGCTCCTCCATGTTGTTGGCGGGGAGGAACGACAGCAGGTAACGGACCTCGTCGAGGCAGGTCTTGTCGTCGGGCGCCACGAACGTCGCCAGGCCTGACTTGGTGGCGTGCGTCATCGCGCCGCCGAGCTCCTGCTGGGTCACGTCCTCACCGGTGACCGTCTTCACCACGTCGGGCCCGGTGATGAACATGTACGAGGTGTCCTGCACCATGAAGAGGAAGTCGGTGAGGGCCGGGCTGTAGACGGCGCCGCCGGCGCACGGGCCCATGATCACGCTGATCTGGGGCACCACACCCGAGGCGAGCACGTTGCGGTAGAAGATGCCGCCGTACGACGCGAGCGACACAACGCCTTCCTGGATGCGGGCGCCCGCGCCGTCGTTCAACCCGATCACCGGAACGCCGACCTTGCCGGCCAGGTCCATGATCTTGTGGACCTTCTCGGCGTAGGCCTCGCCGAGCGAGCCGCCGATGACCGTGAAATCCTGCGAGAACAGCAGCACCCGGCGGCCGTCGATCGTTCCCCACCCGGTGATGACGCCGTCGGTGTAGGGGCGCTCGTCGAGGTTGGGGTTGCGGGTGCGCGCCAGCAGGTCGAGCTCGACGAAGCTGCCGTCGTCGAGCAGGTACTCGACGCGTTCGCGCGCGGTGAGCTTGCCGCGTGAGTGTTGACGTTCGACCGCGCGCTCGGAGCCCGCGTGATACGCCGCCTCCTTGCGTTTCTGAAGCTCCTCCAGCCGTTCGCGAAGCGAGTGGTCCATCGGCGGCGAGACTAGTGGTGACCCTGCCAGCGCAGAACCTCGACGTCGTCGATGACCGGGTCGTGGGTGCGAAGGGTGGCGAGGTCGCGGAAGAGGAGCGCCAGCTCTCGCTGCTCGGCGAGGCACGCGGCCAGCCGGGCGGCTCCGGTGACCCGCAGGTCCCACTCCGCCGACGACTCGGGAACGTCCTCGAGGTGGGCGTAGCGGCCGAGGACCACTGACGCCGACTTCTTGCCCCACCCGGGGAGCCCCGGGTAGCCGTCGGCGCTGTCGCCCACCAGGGCGAGCCAGTCGGGGATCGACTCGGGCCCGACGCCGTAGCGGGCGCGCACGGCGTCCTCGTCCACGATCTGGTTGGTCCGCCGGTGCACCTGCACGACGCGCGTGCCCCGCACCGACTGTGCGAGATCCTTGTCGGGCGTCCAGATGGCGACCTGGTCGACCTCCGGCTTCTCTGCGAGTTGTGACGCCGCCGCGGCGAGCGCGTCGTCGGCCTCGAGGTCGACCATCGCCCACACGGCGACACCGAGCTCGACCAGCGCCTCCTCCAGCAGCGGGAACTGCGCGAGGAGGTCCTCGGGCACGCCCGCGCTGGTCTTGTACCCCGGCCAGAGATCGTTGCGGAACGACTCGATCACGTGATCGGTGGCGACCCCCAGGTGGGTGGCACCCTCGTCGACCATGGCGCGCACCGTGCGCACCACCCCGCGCGCGGCCGCGGCCTGGCCGCGGCCCTCCGGCGGCGCGCCGTAGTAGTGACGGAACAACTCATACGTACCGTCGACGAGGTGGACCCGCGTCGCGCTACTCCTCGACGAGCTCGATGAGGGTGCCGAAGGCGCCCTTGGGGTGGAGGAAGGCCACCGTGGTGCCGCGGCTGCCCGTGCGCGGGTGCTCGTCGACGACCTGGGCGCCCTTGGCCTTCACGGACTCCAGCACCGCGGCGCAGCTCTCGACGCGGTAACCGACGTGGTGCAGGCCCTCGCCGCGCTTGTCGAGGTGCTTGGCCAGGGGCGACGAATCGGTATAGGGCTGGAGGAGCTGGATGTAGGAGCCGGCGACCTTGATCAGGGCCTCGTCGACGCCGTCGCTCTCGATGCGTTCGCGGTGCACGACCTCGGCGCCGAACATGCGCTTGTACCAGCCCACCACCGCGTCGAGGTCGCGCACCGCGATCCCGACGTGGTCGAGCTCAGTGAGATCCATGCCGGCGGAAGAGCGTGATCCTGTCCTCGCCGACCTTCTCGCGGAGCTCGGGATCGTCGATGCCGTGGCCCTCCTCGGGCGCCAGGCACAGCACGCCGATCTTGCCCTCGTGCAGATTGTGGTGGACCTGGTAGGCGGCCTCGCCCGTCTGCTCCAGCGGGTAGACGGCCGAGAGGATCGGCTGCACCTTGCCCGTCGCGAGCAGGCGGTTCGCCTCCCACGCCTCCTTGTAGTTGGCGAAGTGCGAGGCCACGATGCGCTTCAGCTTCATCCAGAGATGCCGGTTGTCGTACTCGATCATGTAACCGCTCGTCGCCGCGCACGTGACGATCGTGCCGCCCCTCGCGGCCGCGAAGACCGAGGCGCCCATCGTCTGGCGCCCGGGGTGCTCGAAGACGATGTTGGGGTCGTCTCCGACCAGCGCCCGAATGTCCTTGCCGAAGCGGCGCCATTCGGCCTCGTCCTGGGTGTGCTCGTCCTTCCAGAACTTGTAGCCGGCCGCCTTGCGGTCGATGGCCGCGTCACACCCGAGCTCGTGCAGCAGCTCGACCTTGTCGGGCGAGCTCACCACGCCCACCGGCACGCCGCCGCCGTTGAGGACGTGCTGCACCGCGTAGCCGCCGAGCCCGCCCGTTGCCCCCCAGATCAGCACGATGTCGCCCTGCTTCATCTGCGCGGCGTTGTGGCTCACGAGCATGCGGTAGGAGGTCGAGTTGCACAACGCGTTGCACGCCGCCTCCTCCCAGCTGAGGTGGGCCGGCTTGGGCATGAGCTGGTTGGCGCGTACCAGGGCGAGGTCGGCCAGGCCGCCGAAGTTCGACTCGAAGCCCCAGATGCGCTGGTTCGTCGCCAGCATTGCGTCGTCGTGGGCCGACGGGTCCTGGTCGTCGACGTAGTTGCAGTGCACCACCACGCGATCGCCCGGCTTCCAGTTGCGCACTGCCGACCCGACGCGGATCACCACGCCCGCAGCGTCCGACCCGACGACGTGGTACGGCAGGTCGTGGCGCTTCCCCCACACGCTCTCCTTGGCGAGGCGCTGGAGGAAGCCGAACGTCGGCAGCGGCTCGAAGATCGACGTCCAGACCGTGTTGAAGTTGATGGCCGACGCCAACACGGCCACGTAGGCCTCGTCGGGCGCCAGCTCCGGTACCGCGACGTCCTGCACGTGCAGGGCCTTCCGCGGGTCCTTGTCGTCGGAGGGCACCCCCCCGAACATCTCCATCTCGTCCTTGAGCACGACAGCCGCCCGGTAGGACTCGGGCACCGCCAGCGCTCCGATCTCGTCGCCGGACGCCCCACTCTCGATCGCTTCGAGGAATTCACGCATGAAGGGTGAAGGGCCACCACCGGCGGCGGTGGGGCCGGCTCGCCGCCAGCGCGGCGCGGGCGGCCTCGGCGAGGCTCCATGCCGCGGTCACATCGGCCGCGAGCCGTACGCGCTCGGCGTCCTCGCGCGCGTCGTGTAGCAACGTCGCGCACTGCGCGTCGGCACGATCGAGCATGGCGGTGATCTCCTCGTCGGCCTCGTCGAGCCACTCGAACGCTTCTCGTTCGGCTGCATCGAGCGTCGCGTCGGCGAGTGCCTCGGCGTCCTCCAACACGGTGGCCACCCACGACAGCACGTCCTGGCGGATCCGATCGGCCTCGGCGTGCGCCTCGTCGAGCGCCCGATCGCGTTCGAGCTCGGTCAGCAGGCGCTCGGCCCCGACGGCAACGGAGTCCACGTAGCGAGGGTACGGGAACGACCGTCGCGAGATGCGGTTGGGCGCGCCGGGACCGGGCGCGCGACGGGCCGCCTAAGATGCCGTCTTCGCCCACGTCCTCGGGGAGGTTCCGCATGCCCGGTTCGGTGATCGTCGCCGGAGCCCGCACGCCCATCGGCAAGCTCTCGGGCGCGCTCGCGTCGTTCAGCGCGATGGAGCTCGGCGGGTTCGCCATCGCCGCCGCGCTCGAGCGCGCGTCGGTCGCGCCGGAGGACGTCGACTACGTCTTCATGGGCCACGTGCTCCAGGCGGGCCAGGGCCAGATCACGGCCCGGCAGGCCGCGCACAACGCCGGCATCCCGATGACGGTGCCGGCCACCACCGTCAACAAGGTGTGCCTGTCGGGGCTCAACGCCCTCTACCTCGCCGACCAGATGATCACGAGCGGCGACGCCGAGGTCGTCGTCGCTGGCGGCATGGAGTCGATGACGAACGCGCCCTACCTCCTGCCCGGGGCGCGCGCCGGCCTCCGGATCGGCGACGGCGTCGTGGTCGACTCGACGATGCTCGACGGGCTCACGTGCGCCTTCGACGCCTGCTCGATGGGCCTCGCCACCGAGCGGTACGCGGCCGGCACGCTCACCCGCGAGGCGCAGGACGAGCTGGCGGCCAAGTCGCACGAGCGGGCGGCGGCCGCCATCAAGGAAGGCCGGTTCGCCGACGAGATCGCGCCGGTCGCCGTCCCTCAGCGGAAGGGCGATCCGGTGCTGGTGGAGACCGACGAGGGGGTGCGGCCGGGCACCACGGTCGAGAGCCTGGGCACGCTGAAGCCGGCGTTCGACAAGCAGGGCACGATCACGGCCGGGAACGCCTCGCAGATCTCCGACGGCGCCGCTGCGGTCGTCATCACGTCGAAGGCCAAGGCCGAGGAGCTCGGCCTCTCGCCGATCGCCGAGATCCTCTCGTACGGGCAGGTGGCCGGCCCCGACCCGTCGCTCCTCACGCAGCCGTCGCGCGCGATCAGGGCGGCGCTCGACAAGGTCGGCATCGGGATCGGCAGCATCGACCTGTTCGAGCTCAACGAGGCGTTCGCCGCGGTCGGGCTCGCGTCGATGGCCGACCTCGGTATCGGCGACGACGTCGTCAACGTCAACGGTGGGGCGATCGCCCTCGGGCACCCGATCGGCATGTCGGGCACGCGGGTCGCGCTGACGTTGATCAACGAGCTGCGACGCCGCGGTGGCGGCACCGGCGCGGCCGCACTCTGCGGCGGCGGCGGCCAGGGCGACGCCCTGCTCTTCAAGACCCTCTAGCTCTCTACCTCGCGCCGTCCCTCGAGCGCGCGGCCGAGGGTCAGCTCGTCGGCATACTCGAGGTCGCCCCCGACAGGAAGGCCGCTGGCGATGCGCGTCACCGTGATGCCGAGCGGCTTGAGCAGGCGGGCGAGGTACATGGCCGTCGCCTCCCCCTCGATGTTGGGGTTCGTGCAGAGGATGACCTCGGTGATGCCCTCGTCGTCGATGCGAGCCAGCAGTTCCTTCACCCTCAGCTGCTCGGGCCCCACGCCCTCGATCGGGTTGATGGCGCCCTGGAGCACGTGGTAGCGGCCGCGGAACTCGCGTGTGCGCTCGACGGCAACGACGTCACGCGGCTCCTCCACCACGCAGACGACCGTCGTGTCGCGCCGCGTGTCGAGGCACAGCTCGCACTCGGTCTCACCCGTCGCCGCGATCTCGGCCACGTTGAAGCACCGGCGGCAGAACGCCACGCGCTCCTTCGCCTCGGCGATGGCGGCGGAGAGCCGGACCGCGTCCTCGCGGGGCAGCTTCAGGATGTGGAACGCGATGCGCTGGGCCGACTTCGGGCCGATGCCGGGCAGGCGCCCCAGCTCGTCGATGAGCTCCTGGACCGGAGCGGCGTACACCCGCGTGCCTAGCCGAGCAGACCGCCGAGGCCGCCGAGGTCGAGGCCACCCATGGCGGTCTCCGACGCCGCCTCCACCTTGCCCACCGCGTCGCGCACCGCGGCCAGCACGAGGTCCTGCAACATCTCGACGTCGTCGGGGGCGACGGCAGCCGGGTCGATCTCCACCGACTCGAAGTCCATCCCGCCGGTCACCCGCACCCTGACCACGCCCCCGCCCGACTGGCCCTCGTACACCTCACCGGCCGCAGCCGCCTGCGCCTCGATCAGCTGCTGCTGCATCTGCTGGGCCTGCTTCAGCAGGGCGTTCATGTCGGGCTGCTTCGGCACGGGCTACTCCTCGACCAGCTCGGCGCCCGGGAACGCCCGCGTGAGGTGTTCGATGCCGGGCGCGGCTGTCACGGGCTCGTCGGACAGCTCGATCGAGTCGTCACCGGCGCCGGCCGGGGCGGAGCTGCCCGGGTCGACCACCAGCTGCAGGCGGACCGTGCGGCCGAAGTGGGCGCTCAGCACGTCCTCCACCTCGGGCCGGCGCTTCTCGCACCGGTCGCGGTGGACGGCGTTGGGCAGTGCGAACACGGCGGCACCGTCGGCGCCGTCGAGGAAGCGCCCGGCCTTGAACAGGGCGCGTGCGCTCCCCGGCAGGCGGCCCAGGAGCTCGTCGCCCCACGCCAGCACCAGCTCGTCGCGGGTGGGTGGGAGGCCCGCCTGGGCGGCCGGGCCGGCGCCGGCCGGGTCGGTGGCCTCAGGCGGAGCGGCGGGAGCTGCCGGCGGGGCTTCCTTGGCCCGGAAGGCGCCGAGGGCGGCCCGGGCGCTGCCGGCGGGACGGGTGGCGGGCCCGCTCGCCTGTGGGTCGGGCACAGGAGTGGCCGCCGCCGGTGCCGGCGATCCCTCCAACCGGCGCTCGAGGCGTTCGAGGCGCTCGAGCAGGGCGCCCGGCGACGCGTCGGCATCGGGACGGGCGAGCCGCACCAGGGCGACCTCGAGCGTGATGCGCGGGTCCGCGGAGTCGCGCATGTCGACGAGGGCCTCGCCCAGTACCTCGATGGCGCGCACCGCCGCGGGCGCGCCCATGCGGCGGGCCTGCTCCTCGGCTCGGATCAGGTCGGCGTCTGAGAGGCCGACGAGGTCGCGGTTGAACAGCGCCAGGAAGACCTCACGCAGGCGCTCGACGAGATCGCGTGCGAGCTGTCGAGGGTCGCGCCCTGCCGCGCTCGCCTCGGCAACCGCGGCCAGGGCCTGGCCCGCGTCCCGTTCGGCCAGCGCCTCGACGAGATCCTCGACGGCGACCCGCTCGTCCTCCACGCCGCCGGCGGCGGCCACCTGGTCGAGCGCCGACAGGGCGTCGCGTGCCGAGCCGTTGCCCCGCCGGGCCACCAGCTCGATGGCCTCGGAGGGCACGTCGAGCCCGGCGTCGGCCGCCACCCAGGTGAGGTGCTCGACCAGGAGATCGGGGGGGAGGAGGCGGAACTCGAAGTGCTGCGTGCGGCTGCGGATGGTGGGCAGGACCTTGTGCGGGTCGGTCGTCGCCAGCACGAACACGACGTGAGCGGGCGGTTCCTCGAGCGTCTTGAGCAGCGCGTTGGACGCCGCCGCCGACAGCATGTGCACCTCGTCGACGATGTAGACCTTCCAGCGTCCGGGCGTGCCGAGGGCCGTGCGGGCGACCAGCTCGCGCATCGCCTCGACGCCGTTGTTGGAGGCCGCGTCGAGCTCGTGCACGTCGAGCGACGCGCCCGCCGCGATCTGCACGCAGGAATCGCAGGTGCCACACGGCTCGCCGTCCTGCGGCGCGGCGCAGTTGAGCGCCTTGGCGAGGATGCGGGCCGTAGAGGTCTTGCCCGTGCCGCGCGGACCGCTGAAGAGGTAGGCGTGGGCGACGCGCCCGTCGCGGACGGAGTTACGGAGCGCCCGCGTGGCGTGGTCCTGGCCGCGCACGTCGGCGAAACGCTGCGGCCGGTAGCGACGGTA
>VAXF01000300.1 GCA_005888395.1 Actinomycetota bacterium
CCGAGACGCTCGAGCGTGGCGTGGGCGATCGAGGGGTTGACCGGCAACAACTGCAGCGCGCTCACCAGCGCGTCGCGCCCGAACAGCGAGCCGAACCGCCCCTCAGGCGCGCTGGCCGTGAGCCAGCCCTCGGGTGTCCGCAGCCGCTCGATGGCCGCGCGCGGGTCCATCGAGGAAACGTATCGTCGGGCCGGTGAAGCAGCAGTCGCTCGCCCACGCCGTCGAGGGAAACGTCCGCCCGGGCGACGTCGTGCACCTCGTGTGCGGCCACAGCCGCTGGTCGGCGGCGGCGCGGGAGCTGGTGCGCCAGCAGTGGGGCGCCGACCCCGGCTACACGCTCGTGATGCTCAGCCTGTCGTCGCTGGGCGCGCTGTTCTTCCGGGGCGGAATGGTGCGCAAGGTCGTCACCGCGTACTCGGGCGACACGTTCCCGACCTACACGCCGAACCCGATCTTCCGCGACGCCTACAAGTCGGGTGAGGTCGAGGTCGAGCACTGGTCGATCCTCACGTTCACCCAGCGGCTCGAGGCGGCGGCGCGCGGGCTGCCGGCGGTCACGACCGGCTCGCTCGCGGGGTCGTCGATGGCGGCCAACGACGCGTATGCGGAGGTCGACTCGCCGTTCGGCCCGGTCGGGCTGCTGGCGCCGCTGGTCCCCGACGTGGCCCTCCTGCACGCGCCTGTCGCCGACGCCGCCGGCAACGTCGCCGTCGCCGCGCCGTTCCTCGAGGGCGTGTGGGGCGCGTGGGCGGCGCGGCGAGGCGCGATCGTCACGGTCGAGAAGGTCGTCGAGGACCTCGGCCCGTGGGGGCATCTCGTGCAACTGCCCGCGCACCGGGTACTGGCGGTGGCGGAGGCGCCATTCGGCGCCCATCCCGGCGGACTCTTCGCGCGCGGGCTGCCGGTCGAGGGCTACGGCGAGGACATCCCGTTCTGGACGGCGGCGCGTGACGCGACGCGCGGCGACTTCGACACGTGGGCCAAGCACTGGTGCCTCGAGCCGGCCACCCAGGACGAGTACCTCGAGCGGCTCGGCACGGACAAGCTCGACTGGCTGCGCTCGCGCACCGATCCGGAGTCATGGCGCGCCGACGCCGAGGCGCATCCGGTCGACGAGGCCGCGCCTGTGACCGGCTGGGAGACCGCTGCCGCCGTCGCCGCGCGCGAGCTCGTGGCGCGCATCGACACGCTCGGCGCCGACGCCGTGCTCGCGGGCGCCGGTGTCGCCAACCTCGCCGCCTGGGTCGGCGTTGCCCGGGCGCGCGGCGAGGGGCGCGACGTCTGCCTCACGGCCGAGCTCGGCCTGTGGGGCTACACGCCGACTCCGGCCGACCCCTACATCTTCAACCACCGCGTGTTTCCCGGCTCCTCGATGCTCACGGACGCCACACGGGTGCTCGGGATGGTCATCGGTGGGCCGGGCACGGTGTCGATCGGCTGCCTTGGCGCCGCCCAGGCAACTCGACGCTCATCCCCGGCGGCGCGTTCCTCGTCGGCTCGGGCGGCGGAAACGATGTCGCGAGCCGCGCCGACGAGTGCATCGTCGTCACGCTTGCCCGCCCCGAACGTCTGCCCGCGAAGGTCGGCTACGTCACCAGCCCCGGCCGGCGGGTGGAGACGGTGGTCACCGACCTCGGCATCCTGCGCAAGCGCGACGGCGAGCTGTGGCTCGCGGCGGTGCCGGCGGGCGGCGACCCGGTGGACGAACGGGTGCGCGCCATGCGCGCGGCATGCGGCTGGGACCTGCAGGTGGACCGGACGGTCGAGGAGCTCGCACCGGTGACCCCGGCCGAGGTGCTCGCCCTCCGCCGTTACGACCCCCAGCGCCTGTTCCTCGCCTAGGCCTGATCTCGAGGATGCGACCAGGACATCGCCGGCGAGCCTCGAAATAGGTACGAACCGGATATCTCCCGCAAGAGGCACCGCACATGATCAGCGCACATGCAGGACGGCGGCGGCTGCCTGGCGCCCTCCGCCTGGTGATGCTGGTGGCCCTGACCGCCGGGCTGGCGATGCCGGTCGCACGCGCCCGCGCGTCGGTGACATCGGGTGCGCTGACGTTCTCCGACACGCAGGACATCCAGGTCGTCGCGGCGACCCAGATCGACGACCGGCAGTACAACGTGCGGGTGTTATCGACGGCGCTGCGCCGGGCCGTCGACGTCCGGATCCTCCTCCCGGCCGACTACGCGCAGAACAGCACCGCCCGTTTCCCGGTGCTGTACCTGTTCCACGGCACGAGCGGGCGGGCGTCGGACTGGGTCACGTTGGGCGACGCCGAGAAGACCACCGCGCCACTCGAGCTGATCACCGTCATGCCCGACGCCGGCTTCGACGGCGACGGCGGCGGCTGGTTCACCAACTGGGTCGACACGTCGACCCAGTTGGGTCTGTCGAGATGGGAGACCTTCCACGTGTCCCAGCTCGTTCCCTGGGTCGACGCCAACCTCCGCACGATCGCCGAGCGCCGCGGTCGGGCCCTCGCCGGGCTCTCTCAGGGCGGGTTCGGGTCGACGACGTACGCCGCCCGCCACCCCGACATGTTCGTCGCCACCGCCTCGTTCTCGGGGGCTCCCGAGATCGATCGCGATCCCGACGTCATCGCCGGGGCGACGGCGGTGATCGAGGCGACGGCCCTGTTCCTGAACCAGACCGAGCCCGACGCCATGTTCGGGCCGCGGGCCACGAACGAGATCAACTGGCAGGGGCACGACCCCTCGACGCTGATGACGAACCTGCGCGGCACGGGCCTGTTCCTCTGGACCGCGAGCGGCCAGCCCTGTCCCGGCGACGCTCCCAACCCGGCCGCCGCGGGGATCGAGTACCTGACCCATGTGTCGACGCAGCACTTCCACGACCACCTGGTGGAAGAGGGCATCCCCAGCTCCTACACGGACAACGCCTGCGGCCTACACACGTGGCCCTACTGGGCCCGCGACCTCCACGAGTTCGTCGGGCCGATGATGGACACCTTCTCCAGCCCGCCCGCACCGTCGATGATCGACTACGAGTCCATCGACGCCCAGTGGACCCAGTGGGGCTGGACGGTCTCGATGGCCCGGCCCGCCGTCCAGCAGTTCAGCCGCATGCACGACGGCGGCCCCGGCGGTTTCACCCTCGACGGAGCCGGCACCGCGACCGTCACCACCCCCGCCGCCTATCAGCCGGGCTCGACCGCCACCGTGACCGTGGCGTCGCCGGCGGGCACGACGAGCTCGCTGCTGACCGTCGACGGCGCCGGGCGCTTGACGATCTCCGTCCCGCTGTCAGCGCCAACCCTCGGGGTCACCGCCTCGACCGCCACCGCCCGCGTCACCATCCAGGCGCCGCCGGCGACCTGACGCCGGAATCTAGAAGCAGATCCCCGGGTTGCCAGGCGAGACCCAGGCGCCCGGCTCGGCGTGGGCCACGACGTGATCGCCCGGGTGGATCGTCCCGCACGCGTACAGCTCCGACCCGCCGAAGCTCTTCACGACGATGGCGTCGGGGACGCCGGGGTTGGTGATGGTGACCGTCCATCCTCCCGGGGCGTTGCTGTAGCCGCCGATCCCGCCTGCACTCGCCGCGTCGTACTCGCACGTGTCCGCGCCGGGGTTGTAGGCGGAGCACCCGCCCGGCGACACGTCCGGCGGAGCCTGCGGGTCTGGTGGAGGGGCGAGGTTGCCGAAGGTGCCCGAGGGCGGTGGCGGCAGGCTCGGGTCGCACGCATCGGGCACCGCAGGCGGCGCGCCGCCGGTGAACCACGGGTCCTGGCTCTCGTGACCGCGCCAGTTGATGATCGTCTCGGACCAGGCGAAGCCGTGCACGGGGCAGTCCCCGTAGGACCCGGCCACGTCGTAGGGGACGCGC
>VAXF01000301.1 GCA_005888395.1 Actinomycetota bacterium
GTGAAGCACGCATGGCCCGCCGCACGATCACGCCCTCGCGGATGGCCGAACACCACCGCGACATCCAGGGCGGTACGGCGCGGGCGGCTGTCCTCGGTGTCAGCGACGGGCTCATCTCCAACGTGGCCTTGATCCTCGGGGTCGCCGGTGGCAGCGGCGCAGGGGCCCTCGTGCGCCTGGCGGGCCTCGCCGGGCTCATCGGAGGGTCGGTGTCGATGGCGGCGGGTGAGTACATCTCGATGAAGGCGCAGCGCGAGTTGTTCGAGCGCGAGCTGGCGATGGAGGCGCGCGAGCTGCGCCGCAACCCGCACTACGAGCGGCAGGAGCTGGCCGGCATCTACGAGGCACGCGGCGTCGAGGCCGGCAAGGCCGACGAGCTCGCCGCCGAGATGATGCGCGACCCCGACATCGCACTCCAGACTCACGCCCGCGAGGAGCTCGGTATCGACCCGACGGCACTGGGCGCGCCCGTCGGTGCCGCCATCTCTTCGTTCGTGTCGTTCGCCGTCGGCGCATTCGTGCCGCTGATCCCCTGGCTGTTCACGCACGGCAACGGCGCCAAGCTGGCGACGGTCGCACTCGGCCTGGTGGCCGCCGTGGCGGTGGGCACCGCGCTCGGGCGCTTCACGGGCCGGTCCCGGCTCGGCACCGCGCTGCGCCAGCTCGCCTTTGTCGCCGTGCCCGCGGCGGTGACGTTCGGCATCGGCTCGGCGGTCGGTGTCGGAGTCAGCTGAGCGCCCCGACATACACGCGATCGACATGGTCGAGCGTGAAGCCGAGACGCTCGTAGAGGCGGCGGGCGCGGGCGTTGGACCCGTCGACGTAGAGCGTTCCGATGACCGCCCCGCGTCGCCAGAGGCTGTCGAGACCGGCGAGGACGAGCTCGCGCCCGAGCCCGCGACCTTCGAAGTCGGGGTCGACGGCGATGACGTAGATCTCGCCCAGCCGCCGGCCGTCGGCGTCGTGCAGCTTTGTCCAGCAGAAACCGGCGAGCCGGTCCTCCTCCTCGTGCAGGAGGAACCCGGCGGCGTCGAACCAGGGAAGGCGCTCGCGCGCCTCGAGCATCTCGGGTGTCCACGCCGACTGGTCGGGGTGGTCGGCGAAGGCACGGTTGTTCACACGAAGCCACGAGTCCTCGTCGGCATGCGGTCGGAACGGGCGCACCGCGATCGAGCTCAGCTCGGCCGGCGGAAGCGGGCGTCGGAGGTTGTGCACGTCGCGCACCGGCCTCAGCCCGAGACGGGCCGCCAGCGCGTCCTCGGCGGTCCCCGCGTTCGTGAGGAGCAGCGCGACCTCGCGCCCGCCCTCCTCGGTGATGCCGGCCAGCACGGCGCGGGCGACGTCGTCGGCCGGCAGCTCGCGGTCGACGGCAAGCTCCATCGACCAGCGCTCGCCGTCACGGACCGCCTGCGCGTAACCGGCGAGCCCGCCATCGGCGTCCCGCGTCAGCGCGGCGAGGAATCCGGCACCACCACCGCCATTGAGATCGAGCCACTGCTGCTCGCCCAGCGCGGGATGACCCGTGGCGCGGCTCAGGCGGTCGAGGAAGGCGTCGACCTCGGCGAGACCGTCGCGCTCGATCGAGCGGACGACCTCGATGCCGGCCATGCGGCGAAAGCTAGAGCGTCAGGCCTGGTACACGGGCAGGCGCCGCACGCCGAACCGGCGACACGCGCTCACCGACGGCATCCAGATGTCGAGCCGATGGCCACGGATCGCCCCGCCCGTGTCGGCGGCCACCCGACGGCCTACGCCACCAATCATCACCCGGCTCCCGAGTCGGACGACCCGGGGGTCGACGGCGACCACCGCGGTCGACACCGGAGCGCCGGTCGCCGTGTGACCGCCGAGCGCATAGCAGGTCACGAGGAAGTTTCCGAGGAAGCCGGCCGGTGGGCCATGTCTCTGGCCTGCCTCCCCGGGCGGGCCTTGTCGTTCGGCGGCGGCCACCTCCTCGGGCGGCGGGAGCAGCTCGGCCCGCACGATCGCCGTCTGGAGGGCCGCCGTCGTCTCCAGGTGGTCGTCGGCGCTCGCCGCGGGCGCCCTGCGCGCGCGGAACACGGTGGTCTCGGAACCGGTCCCCGTACCGACCAGGACCGCGACCACCAGGGTCACGACGCCCACGGCCAGACCGGCCCCTCTGGCGGATGCGGACACGGTGTGCCTCCGTCGGGGGGGTCGGGGCGACGCCGTCGCCGGCGCGCGCCAGGCCATCTGCTTGCTCTAGCAAGCAAACGCCAACTCGAACCAGCGCTCCCTACCCGGTGACCCGGCCCCGTACACCTCGGGGACGGGCGCGCGAGGCGGCGACCCGCCTGGCCGGCGAATACCCCGGAACGGCAAGAGAGCTGTGCGCCCTGCGCCACGACGGCCCGTTCCAGCTCCTCGTGGCCACGATCCTGTCGGCACAGACGACCGACGAGCGGGTCAACCAGGTCACTCCGGCCCTCTTCGCCCGGTTCCCGACGGCCGCCGACCTGGCCGCGGCCGACCCGGCGGAGCTCGAGGAGCTCGTGCGCTCGACGGGCTTCTTCAGGAGCAAGACTCGGAGCCTCATCGGGATGGCCGGGGCGCTGGTGGAGCGCCACGGCGGCGACGTGCCCGTCGACCTCGACGATCTCGACGCGCTCCCGGGTGTCGGGCGCAAGACCGGCAACGTCGTGCGCAGCGTGGGGATGGGGGAGCCGGGACTACCCGTCGACACCCACGTCGGCCGGCTCACCCGCCGCTTGGGCCTGACGGCGGCGACCGACCCGGTGAAGGTGGAGCACGAGGTCTGCGCGCTCCTGCCGCGCGAGGAGTGGGGCGCGTTCAGCCTCCGGCTGATCCTCCACGGCCGCCAGGTGTGCCAGTCCCGCCGGCCCCGGTGCGCCGAGTGCGTGCTGAATGACTTCTGCCCCTCGTCCGAGGTCTTCGGCGCGACAAAACGCTGACCCTTACAGTTCCATCACACGCGCGACGCCTGCGGCTCACGATCTGCGGGCATCCTTGGACCATGTTGAAACGCAATCTCGCGGTCGTCCTGGTCGCCAGTGTCGTGCTCGGCGTCGCCGCCTTCGCCTGGGCCGAGGGTGGCCCGTCGCGACCCCGTCTCGCGACCGCCACGGTCACCGGTCCCGACCGCGCGCCCGGGCGGCGTCCGTGCGGGCCCCGGGGGCCGGGACGAGGGGCGATGGGTGGCCCCGGCGCGCTGCACCGGGCGATCCACGGCGACCTCGTCGTCCCGGCACAGCAGGGCTTCCAGAACGTCAGCTTCGACAAGGGAACGCTGACCGCCGCGAGCCCGTCGTCGGTGACCGTGCAGCGGCCGGACGGTACGAGCGTGACGAAGTCGGTCGACTCGAGCACCCGGTTCCGGGGCGTGAAGTCGGCAACCGACCTGCACGCGGGCGCGCCGGCGGTGGTCGTGTCCAAGGGAGACGTCGCGATCGCGGTGTTCCAACCGAGACGCGCCGCCGCGGACGGTTCCGGGCCGACACCCGGGGCCTGCGCCGGGAACAGGCGGGGCGGCCCCGGCGTTCACTTGGGCGCGGATCAGACACCCGCCGTCTGATCCGCGAAGACGGGCAAGGGACCCGCCCCCCGAAGCCCGCCCGCGACGGCGCCCTCCATCCAAGGGCGCCGTCGGCGTGTTTCGCCGTCGCAACCAGAGGTTGCTCGGCGCCCTCGCTGGCGCTCGGGCTCGGCATCTAGCGTCCCTTGCTCATGGACGTCGTAGTGCGGACGTTGCGCGACGAGGGGGAGCTCGCGCTGGCGTGGGAGCTCGACAGGATCGCGTTCAACAACCGGCCCGACCAGCGCGAGGGCTGGATGACCCATGTGCGGCCCGACGAGGTGCACGGCGTCTTCGTCGGGCCCGAGCTCGTGGCCATCGTGCGCGTCATCCCGTTGGCCCAGTGGTTCGGGGGACGGTCGGTGCCGATGGGCGGAATCGGGTCGGTCGCGGTGGCGCCCGAGCACCGCGGGAAGGGGTACGCGTCG
>VAXF01000302.1:0-323 GCA_005888395.1 Actinomycetota bacterium
CGGTCGTGCAGGAGCCGATGCCAGAACCGCCGGTAGACGCGCCTCGGCACCAGCACGCTCACCTCGGTCTGACCGTCGGCCACGGCCTCCGCGACGATCTCGAGCACGGCCCGGCTGACGCGGCGGTCGGGGCAGTCGACGACCTCCAGCGGCAGCCGCGACAGGCCCAGTCGCGCCCACTCCTCGGCGAGCTCGTCGGCACGGCCGAGCTCGACGGCGACATGAACGGCGCGCAGCTCGTCGGGAGTCAGCGTGCGGGCGTACTGGATCGCGCGCGCCGCACTCATGTCGAGCTGATCGACGAGGACGAGCACGACGTGGCG
>VAXF01000302.1:330-2909 GCA_005888395.1 Actinomycetota bacterium
TCGTACTGCCGGTTCAGGCGCACCAGGACGGCCACCGTGATCGGTACGAGCACGATCACCATCCAGGCGCCGAGGATGGCGCCCGGCGGCTTGAACTTGGTGATGCCGATGATCACGTCGACCACTGCCGAGAGCACCGCACCCGTGCCGTTGATGAACAGGCCGGTCCGCCAGCCCGGCTCCTTGTGGGTGACGTGGTGCTTGGCCATGCCCGCCTGCGACAGCGTGAACGAGGTGAACACACCGATCGCGTAGAGCGGGATCAGGTGGTCGACCTTGGCGCCCGTGACGATCACCAGCACGGCCGCGGCCGCGGCCAGCGAGATGATCCCGTTGGAGAAGACGAGGCGGTGGCCCCGTTTGGTGAGCTGCCGGGGCATGAAGTTGTCGCCGGCATGGAAGCTGGCCAGGCGCGGGAAGTCGGCAAAGCTCGTATTGGCCGCCAGTACCAGAATCAGCATCGTTCCGGCCTGCAAGCAGTAGTAGAGGAGGTGGCCGACGGGCCCGCCGCCGAAGACGATCTTCCCCACCTGCGAGATCACCGTGGGAGTGCCCTTCACGTAGGGCGCCGTGTGCATCTTGGCGGCGAGGATCGACAGCCCGAGGAACATGGCGCCGAGCGTCGACCCCATGATCACCAGCGTCGTCCGCGCGTTCTTCCACTCGGGCGGCTTGAACGCAGGAACGCCGTTGGAGATCGCCTCGACACCGGTGACCGCCGCGCCGCCCGACCCGAAGGCGCGCATCAGCACGAAGACGGTCGCACCCATCAGGAAGCCGTTCCCCTTGTGCCCGGGAGTGAACATGCCGGGCTTGTGGATCGACTCCACCGGCAGGTGCCCGAAGAACATCCGGGCCAGACCGATCGCGAGCAGGGCGAGCATCGAGCCGATGAAGAAGTAGGTGGGCACCGCGAACATGCGCCCTGACTCGCGCACGCCGCGGAGGTTGCCGTAGGCGATGAAGGCGATGAAGAAGACCGAGATGGGCACGGCGTAGGGGGTGAGCGACGAGATCGCCGACGTGAGCGCAGCGGTGCCGGCGGCGACGGAGACCGCGACGGTGAGCACGTAGTCGGTGAGAAGCGCGACACCCGCCACCTGCGCGGGGAGCAGTCCGAAGTTGTCGCGCGTCACGATGTACGCGCCCCCCGCGGACGGGTAGGCCTTGATCGTCTGTCGGTACGAGAGGATGAGGAAGCCGAGCACCACCAGCAGCGACGCCGTGATCGGCATCAGCAGGGTGAACGCGGCCAGCCCGACGTAGGGCACGAGGTGGATCAGGATCTCCTCGGTGGCGTACGCGACCGACGACAGGTTGTCGGACGCGAACACGGCGAGCGCCGTCGGTTTGCCGAGGCGCTCGTGCACGAGCTGGTCGGTGTGCAGGGGCGGTCCGAGGAGCTTCTTCTTGAGCCGGTAGCCCACGTCCTCGGGGAGTTCGAGGGCAGTGGAGGGCGCGAGCGGGGTCGGAGGCGACAGGTCCTCGGGCCTCCGCACGACGGTCACGACGTCAGCATCGCCGTGGTCCTGTAAAGCCCCCGCAAAGGCGATGGGGGTCGCGCGTCAAGAACGCGCAAAAATCAAGCCCATGGAGCAGCGGCTCTCGACATCGGGCGGCGCGCCGGTTGCCGGCTCGGCCCTCGGGCTCGCGCTGGTTGCCGTCGTCGTGGCCGTCCTGGAGCCGTTCAGCACCCACATCACCCGCGCCACCCCGGCGCTCGTGCTCGTCCTCGCCGTCGTCGCCGCCGGGCTCGTCGGAGGCGCGCGTGCCGCGGTCGTCACCGCCGTCGTCGCCGCCACCGCCTTCAACCTGGCGTTCATCCCACCCCACTGGACGTTCAAGGTGAAGGTGTGGGACGACTGGGTGGCGCTGGGCGTCTTCATCGGTGTCGCGCTCGCCATCGGTGTGCTGACGGCGGCGCAGGCCGACCGCCGCCGTGCGGCCGAGCAGCGGGAAGCCGAGATGCGCGCGCTCTACGAGCAGCTGACCGCGATCGGCGAGGAGCGCGAGCGGCTCCTCGAGGAAACAGCACGCGTGCAGCTGCTCGAGCGAGTCGACGAGCAACGCGGCGCGCTTCTGCGCTCCGTATCGCACGACCTGCGCACGCCGCTGGCCACGATCAGGGCCGTCGCCTCCGACCTCCGCGACGGCACGGTCTACGACGACTCCACCCGCACCGAGCTGCTCGCAGCTGTGTGCGACGAGGCAGAGCGGCTCGACCGGCTCGTCGGCAACCTGTTGAGCATGAGCCGGATCGAAACGGGTGCGCTGAAGCCCGAACGGCAGGCGGTCGCCCTCGACGAGCTGGTGCACGAGCGCCTCCGCCGGCTGGCGCCACTGTTCCGGCAGGTCCGCGTCCAGGTCGACATACCTGCCGAGCTCCCGCTGGTCGACGGTGACTACAGCCAGCTCGACCAGGTGCTCACGAACCTGCTCGAGAACGCTGCGCGGTACGCGCCACCCTCGTCGACCGTCAGAGTCGAGGCGTCGGACCGAGGCGACATGGTCGAGGTTCGCGTCGTCGACGAGGGCATCGGCGTCCCCGACCACGAGCGGGCTCGCATCTTCGAGCCGTT
>VAXF01000303.1:0-267 GCA_005888395.1 Actinomycetota bacterium
ACTGCCCGTAGTACGTGCCCGGCTGCACCGCCCGCAGGTTGAGGTGGTTGATGCGGCCCGGCACCACGTCGCGCTTCCCGTTGAGCTTCGGCACCCAGAAGCTGTGGATCACGTCGACGCTCTCGAGGTTCAGGTACACGGGCCGGTCGGTGGGGATGTGCAGCTCGTTGGCCGTGGTCACGCCGAGCGACGGATAGCGGTACTCCCACCACCATTGGTGGCCCACGACGGTGATCTCCAGCGGGTCGCCCTTGGGCTTGCGGGCCA
>VAXF01000303.1:341-2788 GCA_005888395.1 Actinomycetota bacterium
CGATCGGGAGGTGCCCGTGGGTCTGCGCCGGGATCGCCTCGGGGTCGCGCCGGGCCCGGTGGCGGCCGCGCAGCACGGCGAGGACGATGCCTCCCTCGACCACCACGAAGACCACGACCGCGATCCAGAAGGTGAGGAAGAACAGGTTGTCGATCTTGTGGCTCAGCGGCCCCGCGGGCTTGAGCGTGTCCTGCGGGGCGTGGCGAGCGCAGCCCCCGAGCAGCACGCCGGATGCGACGACGAGCGCGGCCAACCGGCCGCGGCGAACCCGAGCGCGCGACTCTGCCTCCATCTCGGGCCGGGAGCGTACCGGCGCCCTGTCGAGTCGGGGTATTCGCCTCGGGCGCTGCGTCAACGGCCGACGAACCGGTCGAGCTGGGCCTGGAGGTCGGCCTCGGCCACCTGGCCGACGTGGGCCCAGAGGACCCGGCCGGCGGGCGAGATCACGAACGTCATCGGCATCCCGAGCAGGCGGTAGCGGCTGGCGACGACGCCGCCCGGGTCGTACCCCGAGTCGTAGGTCACGTTCGAGCGCCGCAGGAGCTCGAGGGCGAGGCGCCGTGAGTCACGGTTGTCGACGCCGAAGAAGGTGACACGACTCGCGAAGCGCGCGTGCACGCGCTGGAGGCCGGGCAGCTCCTGCACGCACGGCGTGCACCACGCGGCCCAGAAGTTCAGCACCACCGGCCGGCCACGCAACGACGCCAGCGACACGGTGCGGCTGGTGTCACGCAGATCCGGCAGCCGGAAGTCGGGAGCGACCTGCCCGGTCAGCGTCGACGACGACGAACGGCCGTGCACCAGCAGACCGGCCCCGATCGCGGCGACCAGCGCCACCACGAGCCCGGCGGCGAGCCATCCGTGCCACCGGGGCGAGGGCCGGCGCTCGAACTCGTCGTCCTCGTCGAGACTCAGCGGATTTGGACCGTGCCCTTCATGGCCGTGGGATGGAAGTCACACCGGTACAGGTACGTGCCCGGACCGGGGGTGATGAAGCGGTAGTCGGCCGACCCGGGACCGGTGACCGCGTCGCCCTGGTAGATCGGCTTGGTGCCGGCGGCGTCGGAGTAGAGCGAGATGTTGTGCTGGATGGCGGGGTCGCGGTTGTCGAAGCGGATCTCGACGCCGGAGCGCGCGGGCAGGGTGAACGATGTCACCTTGAACGCGGTTCCCTTGGCGACGACGCGCACCGGCGCGACGCCGCGGCCCTCGAAGGTCCGCTCGCCGACGCCCGCCGCCACCACGCCGCCGATCACGACCGCGAGCGCAGCGACCGACGCCACGCCGAGCAGGACCGGCGCGCGCACCGGTCGGGTGGCGACGGTGGCCATGGCCACCAGTACGGCCATCGCCGCCGCCAGCGCGGCGGCCGTCGCCGCCTTTTCGGGAAGGGCGAGGAGGATGCGCGAGAAGCTGATGATCGTCGCGGCGATGCCGACGAGCGCGAGCAGCGGGACGCCGGCGGGGAAGACGACCCGCTCCGCGGCCAGGAGCGCCTCGGGACGGGTTCGGTCGAGGTGGTCGCGCCACGTCTCGGCCAGCCACCCGGCGCCCGCCACCCCGAGGGTGGCGGTGCCGAGCACCATCAGCGGCGTGTCGACGACGACGCCGGCAAGCAGGAGCGCCAGCCCGACGGCGGCGACGATCGGCCACGGGGTCGCACGGGGCGCCCGCTCCGGCCGTGCCAGGCGCGGTGGCGGCGGGGTCAGGCTCGGCGCCGGCACGATGTCGACCGAGCGCAGCGTGGCCAGCAGGCCGGCGACGGCCACACCGAAAAAGAGCGCCGCACCCATCCGATCGTGGGTGCCGATGAGGTAGGCGACGGCGAGCACGAAGCCGGCGACCGTCGTGGTGAGGAAGAGCCGGGACTCGACGGTGAACACCGCTACTTCACCACCCACACGACGTAGTAGGTGACCGCACACTCGGCCGCGATCACGAGCCAGCACAGCGAGGCGATCCGCGCGAGGTCGTGGTCCTCCGCCGTCACCTGGCCGCCGACGACACGGACGGCGACCGCGAGCGAGAGCAGAACGCCACCCAGGGCATGGATCACGAGCGTGCCCACGAGGGCGAACCACAGACCCGCATAGGCGTGTTTCGACACGGCGAAGCCGGCATGGGCGACCGTGTACCAGCTGACGTCGAGGAGGGCGACGCCCAGCCCGAGCGCCATCGCCGTCGCGACCATGGTGTCGCGGTGATCGTCCCGCCGCGCGGCGTAGGCGGACCAGCGGGCGGCTGCTGCCGCCATCAGGGCAGTGAGCACGACGATGTTGCCGCGGTAGTTGTCGAGATGGACCCCCTTCGCCGGCCACGGCCGCACGGTGGAGCGCCCCAACAGGAACGCGGCGATGAGCCCGGCAAAGAGCATGACGTCGGCGGAGGCGACCAGTGTCGCGCCGAACAGCAGCGTTGACCGTCGGCCCACCGGGGCGGCGGCCTCG
>VAXF01000101.1:0-8838 GCA_005888395.1 Actinomycetota bacterium
CGCCGGCTACAACGCCGTGATCAACCAGCGCCAGTTCCAGGTGCCGGGCCTGCGCTGGCCCACGGACTACCGATACCCCGACGAGACCTACCGCGACCGTCACGCGCTCGACGTCGGCGGCGAGCACTTCGAGCTGCACCACGCGCGCGGCGAGACCGACGACCACACCTGGACCTGGGTGCCCGCCCGCAAGGTGCTGTGTTGCGGCGACCTCTTCATCTGGGCCTCGCCCAACGCGGGGAACCCGCAGAAGGTGCAGCGCTACCCGCGCGAGTGGGCGATCGCGCTGCGGGAGATGGCGGCACTCGGCGCCGAGGTGCTGCTGCCCGGCCACGGCGTTCCGGTCGTCGGGACCGACCGCATCCGGCAGGCTCTGACGGAGACCGCCGAGCTGCTCGAATCGCTGCACGACCAGACGGTGGCGATGATGAACGACGGCGCACGCCTCGACGACATCGTCCACACGGTGAAGGCGCCGGCGCGCCTGCTCGAGCGTCCCTACCTGCGGCCGATCTACGACGAGCCCGAGTTCGTCGTTCGGAACGTCTGGCGCCTCTACGGCGGCTGGTACGACGGCAATCCCGCCCATCTCAAGCCCGCGCCCGAGGCGGCGTTGGCCGCCGAGCTCGCGTCGCTGGCGGGCGGCGCGTCACGGCTGGCGCAGCGGGCGGTCGAGCTCGCCGAGGCAGGCGAGCTCCGCGTCGCCGGCCATCTGGCGGAGCTTGCCGCCCTCGCCGGCCCGGACGATGCCGGCGTGCACGCGGCGCGAGCCGAAGTGTTCGAGCGCCGCGTCGCCGCCGAAGCCTCGCTGATGGCGAAGGGCGTGTTCGCCTGGGCCGCGAGGGAGTCGCGCGATCGCCTCTAGGCGGTGCGGCCGACGAGGGCGAGGAGGCGGGCCTGGACGTCGGCGCCGGCGGGGAGGTCGGGTTTCGGGCCGAAGACGCCGGCCTCGCGCCAGATGTCGGCCTCGGGCTCGACGACGTCGAGGCAGGCCTGGACCAGCGCAGGGTCGAGCCGAGTGTCCTGTCCGGTGGCCTTGGCAAGGTCCCACCCGTGCACGAGGACGTCGACGAAGCGGTGGCCGGCGTAGGTCTCGCCCGGGATCGGGCCGTACGACACGGCGCACGGCGCCTGCAGCGCGCCCGGCGCCCTGAACGCCTCCGCCGCCGACGTCGCCGATGCGTCGTAGGCGGCCAGCGGGTCGTGGCCGAGGACGTCGCCGTCGTAGCGGTCGCCGACCTCCTCGATCGTCTTGCCCGACACCAGCGGGGCAACCCAGAGGTTGCCGCCGACGAGGTGGTTGAGCACGTCGCGCACGGTCCAGCCCGGGCAGGGCGTGTCGTCGTCCCACTGGTCGTCCTTTATGCCGGCGACGTAGCGGCGCGACTCGTCGAGCGTGCGCGCGTGCAGGTCAGCGATGCTCATGCTCTCTGTTCCTCCCCCTCGACGCGACCCCCCAGAGGGCGGCCGCGAACGCCACCGAGACCACGGCCAGTCCGACGTGCACGGCCTTGAACCCGAAGCCGCGGTGATGGTCCCTCAGGACGTTGCCGATACGCGTTGCCCACACCCACACCGTCCAGATCGCCGCCGCCCGCAGGATCATCGCGTCACGCCGGGTCATCACGCCGGGACCGTATCCCATAGCGTGTGCCCATGATCACCGACGAGCAGTTCCGTGAGGAGGCGCTGGCCTTCCTCGACGCCAACGCCAAGCCCCGCCAGCCCGAGCGCACGGGCTGGGGCGAGGGCAGCGACACCGTCGGGCTCTTCGCCGAGAAGACGCGCGAGCAGGAGCTGGCCGAGCTGGCCGAGGCCAAGGCGTGGAAAGGCCTCGTGTTCGACGCCGGCTTCGGGTGGATCACCGGCCCGGCGCAGTACGGCGGGCGAGAGCTCCCGGCGGCGTACGACCGGGCGTGGCAGTCGCTCTCGTCGCGCTACGACACACCGAGCCAGCAGGCGTTCGGCATCGGGCTCGGCATGGTGGCCCCGACGATCCTCGCCCATGCCACCGACAAGGTGAAGGACGCGTACCTCCGCGACCTGTACCGCGGCGACATCGTCGCCTGCCAGCTCTTCAGCGAGCCGGGCGCGGGCTCCGACCTGGCCGGGCTCCAGACGCGTGCCGTCCGCGACGGCGACGAGTGGGTCGTGACGGGCCAGAAGGTGTGGACGTCCGGCGCGCAGTTCAGCGACATCGGCGAGATCATCTGCCGCACCGATCCCGACGTGCCCAAGCACAAGGGCCTCACGGGCTTCGTCGTCGACATGCACGCTCCCGGCGTCGAGGTGCGCCCGCTGCGCCAGATGACGGGCGGCGCCAGCTTCAACGAGGTGTTCTTCACCGAGGTACGCGTGCCCGACGACCACCGGCTCGGCGATGTCAACCAGGGCTGGACCGTGGCGCTCACCACCCTCATGAACGAGCGGGCGGCGATAGGGGGCGGCGGAGCCGGCCTCGGCGCCGGTGCGGGCGCAGCGCGTCTGCAAGAGCTGGCCCGCCATATGGGCCGCGACGCTGACCCGATCGCCCGCCAGCGACTCGCCGACGTGTACATCAACGGCGCCGTCGCCCGGTACACCACCATGCGGGCCATGGCGAAGATCAAGGCCGGCCAGCTCCCGGGGCCCGAGATGTCGATCGCCAAGCTCTCGCTCACCGAGAACCTGCGCCGCACGGCCGACGCCGTCAGCCTGCTCCTCGGGCCCAGGCTCGTCGCCAACACCGGCGAGTGGGGCACCTATTCGTGGGCCGAGTTCGTGCTCGGCATCCCCGGCATCCGCGTGGCCGGCGGCACCGACGAGGTGCTGCGCAACATCATCGGCGAGCGGGTGCTCGGCCTGCCCAAGGACCCCGCCAAGGAGTAGCTACCAGAGCGCGGGTTGGCGGGACGGCGGGCGCCAGACGCCGCCCCAGGGCAGGTGCTCCATGAAGATCCATGTGCGCCGGTGGATCGAGGTCGGGCCCCACGCCTGTAGCGCCGCCTTGTGGCGCGGGCACGGGTAGCCCTTGTTGCGTTCGAAGTCGAAGGCGGGGAAGTGCTCGGCCTCGGCGCGCATCAGGCGGTCGCGCGTGACCTTGGCGAGGATGGAGGCCGCCGAGATCGACAGGCACGACGCGTCGCCCTTCACGATCCGGCGGGTACCGGGAACTCCCGAGAAGTCCCATCGCCCGTCGAGGACGACGCGATCGGGCGCCACTCCCAGGTCGTCGAGCGCCCGCCGGGCCGCCAGCCGCTGGGCGGCCGACATCCCGAGCTCGTCGCACTCGACCTGGCTGGCGTGGCCGACGGCCCAGGCCGAGCACCACGCGGCGATCCGTGGGAACAGGCGCTCGCGCTCGGCCTCGTCGAGCATCTTGGAGTCGCGCACCTTGTACACGCGCCGGTCTCGAGGGAGGACGGCGGCGCCGACGCTGATCGGCCCGGCCCAGGCGCCTCGCCCTACCTCGTCCATGCCCACGACGACATCGTGGCCCTCGGCCCACAAGGCCTTCTCCACGGCGAGGCTCGGAACGGTCTGCCGCGCCATGTCGAACGAAACGGTACCCGGCTGCTAGCGGAGGTGGACGGACGGGGGCCCGGCGACGACCCGCCCGACGACGGCGAACCCGGCCGTCTCGAGCCCGGCGGCAGCGCGGGGGTCGACGGCTGCGAGCAGCCCGCCGGAGGTCTGGGGGTCGTAGGCGAGCGCCTCCACCGCGGCCGGCGCCGCGCAGGTGACGCGCCCCTCGAGGTGGGCGCGGTTGCGGGCGTCTCCCCCGGTGCGCACCCCGGCTTCGGCCGCGGCGAGGGCGCCGTCGTAGAACCGGAGCGCGCTAGCGTCGAGCTCGATCGTCACGCCGGAGCGCTCGGCCATCTCCCACGCGTGGCCGAGGAGCCCGAAGCCGGTGACGTCGGTGACCGCGTGCGGCGGCTCGTCGAGACCGTGGAGGACGTCGGCGGCGGCCCGGTTGAGGGTGCGCATCCCCGCGATGACCGTGGCCTTGTCGTCCTCCGACCCGCCCGCCAGCACGATCCCCGTGCCGAGCGGCTTCGAGAGGACGACGACGTCGCCCGCACGCGCGCCACCCTTGACCCACACCCGGTCGGGGTGCACGAAGCCCTGGACGGCCAGCCCGAAGATCGGCTCCTCGGAACGGATGGTGTGGCCACCTGCGACCACCCCACCGGCCTCGGCCACCACGGCGGCGGCGGCAGTGAGAATGGCGCCGACGGCCTCGACGGGCATGCGCTCCGGGAAGGCGGAGATGTTGAGGGCGAAGGCGACGCGGGCGCCCATGGCGAACACGTCGCTGCAGGCGTTGGCCGCCGCCACGGCCCCGAAGTCGGCAGGGTCGTCGACCAACGGGGGGAAGAAGTCGGTGGTGGCGACCACCGCGAGGTCGTCGCTCACGCGGTAGACGGCGGCGTCGTCGAACGGAGCGAGTCCGACGAGCAACGCCTCGTCCACCGGTCCCGCCAGGGTCTTGACGAGGGCGTCGAGCGGTGAGGCGCCCCACTTGGCCGCACAGCCTCCGCACGAGGTCCATTCCGTAAGTTTCAACACCGTGAATTCACCCTCTCGACCCTGGCGCAGTCAGGTTCGGCAGTTCAGAATGAGCGTCGATCATTCCACTCGCCCTGAGAAAGAGGTGCGTTGTGTCTACCTTGGCAGAGTTCCGCACCACCGACGTCGGGGACAGCGTGGAGCCAGGCACCAAGGTAGAGGTCCGGAGCCGCTTCGAACGGTCGTGGGCCCGCGGCTTCGAGATCGCCGAGGTGGTCGAGGCCGGCTACCGAATCCGCCGGCTCTCCGACGGCTCGATCCTGCCGCTCGACTTCTCCGCCGACGACGTGCGCGCCGAGAAGAAGAAGTCCGACTTCTGGTGGTACTAGCAGTACCAGCCCGCTAGCTGGAGATGCCCGCGATGAACTCGTCGATCGGAATGGCGGGCATCGTGAAGGTCTTCAGGGTCCCGCGGGCGCCGAGGTGCACCGCCACCTTGGCCATCGTCTTCTCGTCGGGCGCCTCGAGGATGTTGAGGAAGTCGTAGCGGCCGAGCAGCGCGTACTGGTGGAGGACCTTCACCCCCAGCGCTTCGACCTCGGTGTTCACCTGCTTCAACCGGTCCGGCTGCTCGCGGAGGGTCTGTGACCCCTGGGGCCCCAGCGTCGACAGCATCACGTAGATCGGCATGAGCCGACGCTAATACTTCGGCGACGTCGAGCTTCCGGTCGGAAGACGACCGGTGTCTCGTCCTCGTTCAGACGTGCCGGCAGCGCGCACAGGCAGTCGCACACGAGTCCTGTCCTACCATCCGCGGTGTGACTCGGTTCGTGGCGATCGTCCCCCACACCCACTGGGACCGGGAGTGGTACTCGCCCTTCCAGACCTTCCGGCTGCGCCTCGTCGACCTGCTCGACGGCTTTCTCCCCCGGTTCGAGGCCGACGCCTCGTACTCCCGCTTCCTGCTCGACGGCCAGATGGCGGTGGTCGACGACTACCTCGCCGTGCGCCCGGAGGGTGAAGCAGTGCTGAAGCGGCTGGCGGGGTCGGGCCGGCTGGCGATGGGGCCGTGGTACACGCTCCCCGACGAGTTCCTCGTGTCGGGTGAGACGCTTGTCCGCAACCTCCAGATGGGAATGGAGCGGGCGACGGAGTTCGGCGGCGCCATGGACGTCGGCTACCTGCCCGACATGTTCGGTCACGTCGCGCAGATGCCTCAGCTGCTCCGGCTCGCGGGCATGCAGCACGCAGTCGTGTGGCGGGGCGTGCCGTCCGCGATCGACTGCACGGGCTTCTGGTGGGAGGCGCCCGACGGCTCGCGCGTGCGGGCCGAGTACCTGCGGGGCGGCTACTCGAACGGCGAGAGCATCCCCGACGACGCCAAGGCGCTGGTCGGCCGCATCCGCGGGTGGGAGGCCGAGATCGCCCACGCCCTCCCGCCCGGCGGCGGGATCCTCTTCATGAACGGCACGGACCACCAGGTACCCCAGCCATGGCTCGGCCGTGTCGTGGCCGAGGCCAACGGGCTGCAGGACGACTACCGGCTCGTCATCACCTCACTGGCCGAGTACCTCGTGGACGCGCCGATCGAGAGGCTGCCGACGTGGGCCGGCGAGCTGCGATCGGGAGCGCGGGCCAACGTGCTGATGGGCGTGGCGTCGAACCGCGTCGACGTCAAGCAGGCCGCAGCGCGAGCCGAGCGAGCGGTCGAACGACTGGCCGAGCCCTTGTGCGCGCTCTTCCTGCCGCCCACCGCCTGGCCGGAGGCGCTGCTGCAGACGGCGTGGCTGCAGCTCGTCCGCAACGCGGCCCACGACTCGGTGTGCGCGTGCTCGGTCGACGAGGTGTGTAGCGCCGTGGTGCATCGCTACGCGGAGGCGCGCCAGATCGGCGAGGGCCTGGCGGACCGCGCCGGGCGGGCGTTGGCGGCGTCGATGGCCGAGCCCGGCGTCGTCGTCGTCAACCCGTCGGCGCGCGGGCGCGGCGGCGTCGTGCAGCTCGACGTGCCTGGCGAGGGACCGGTCGCCGGCGCACAGGTGCTGGGCGAGCGGGGCGCGGTCCTGGCCGACTTCAGCCCACCGCTCGACGAGCTGACGATGTTGTTGTCGGCGCTGCGCAGCCAGCAGATCGACGACCACACCTTCATCAACCGCGTCGACCTCGACGAAGACGACGACGGGCTGAGGCTCACACTGCACGCCGACGCCCGCCTGCGGACACCGCTGGTGCTCGACGACGTCAAGGCCGCCGTGCTCGAGCGGGCGCGGGCGCACCCCGACGCGCCAGTGCACGTGCGGATCTTGCAGCCACCGTCGCGCACCGTGCTCGCGCACGTCGACGGCGTGCCCGGGTTCGGGTGGACGACGTGGGCGCCGTCGCCACTTCCGGTGCCGCCGGCCGTCGCCAACGGGGCGACGATCGGGAACGGCATCGTGTCCGTGGAAGTCGACCCGTCCGACGGCACGTTCGCGCTCGATGGCCACCGCGGTCTCGACCGGCTGGTCGACGGCGGCGATCACGGCGACACGTACAACTACAGCCCGCCCGAGGCCGACGTCGAGGTCGACACGCCCGAGTCGGTCGAGGTGTCGGTCCTCGAGGGCGGGCCGGTGCGAGCGCGGCTGGCGGTCGTCCGGCGTTACCGGTGGCCCGAGCGGATCACGCGCGGCAGCCGCGTCGGTGAGCAGCAGGTCGCGGTCACGACCACGCTCGAGCTGCGGGCGGGAGAGGACTTCGTCCGCGTCACCGCCGCCTTCGAGAACCGCTGTCGCGACCATCGCCTTCGGGCGGTGTTCCCGCTGCTCTCGCCGGCGTCGGTGTCGCGGGCCGAGTGTGCGTTCGCCGTGGTCGAGCGCGGGCTCACCGCCGAGGGCGGCCCGAACGAACGCGGCCTGCCGACGTTTCCGTCACGCCGGTTCGTGTCCGCCGGCGGGCTGACGATCGTCCACGAGGGCCTGCTCGAGTACGAGTTGGTCGACGGCGGCGGCGCACTTGCGCTGACGCTGCTCCGCGCCACGGGCATGCTCAGCCGTGTCGGCCTCTCCTACCGGCCGCTGCCCGCGGGGCCGCCCATCCGGATGGAGGGGCCGCAGATGCTCGGGCCCGTCGAAGTGCGCTACGCCGTCCACGCCGGCGGCCGCGACCCGTACGCGCTGGCCGACGACGTGCTGCTGCCGCTGGTCGTGCACGATGCGCCGGGCGGCGGCGGGCGCCCGGCAGCCGGCACCGCCCTCGCCGTCGACGGTGCCGAGGTCTCCGCCGTCCGGCAGACCCCGGGCGGCCTCGAAGTACGCGTGTTCAACCCGTCGGCCAGCGGCACGACAGTGTCGTTCGCCGAGCGCCGAGGTTGGACCGTCGACCTCCGCGGTGCGCCGGTCGAGCCGTTCGACGGCTCGTTCACGCTCCGCCCGTGGGGCATCGCCACCGTGCGCCTCACCCCGACCGAGTAGCGGACTCTCCACGGGACCTGCGGTCAGCGCGTGTGGGCCACCACCATGACGCGCCGTCTGTACGGGTCGTGTTCGAGGGTCATCGACATCTCGAGACCGAGCGCGAGCAGTGCCTGCGCGCCCATCTCGCCGCTGAGCGTGTCGGCGGCGTCGAGGACCGCCCGGTAGGTGGTGGTCAGCCGTTCCCGCCAGCCGGCTGTCTCCGTGCAGCTGTCCACCGCAAAGCCAGCAGTCTCGAGCAACGGCTCGTAGTCGGCGACAGGGTCGTCGCCAAGGACCGGGAGGTCCGCCACTCGCTCCGGATGGACCTCGAAGGCGGTGAACGCCAGCCGTCCGCCGGGGCGGAGCAGGCGGGCAGCCTCGTCGAGGGCGGCCCGCTTGTCCGGCGCGTACTGGAGCGCGTCGACACTCATCACACCGTCGGCCCGACCGGTCGCGAGCCCGACCGCCGAGAACGCGCCTGCGATGAACGCAGCCGAACGCTCGAACCGCAACTCCTGCGCCCGGCGACGCGCCTGGGCCACGCCGACCACGGAGAGGTCGACACCGGCGAGCCGTGACCGCGCCTTCGAAGCGACCCACAGGCCCGGCCCGCCCGCGCCGCACGCCAGATCGACCAGCACGCCGCCCGCCGGGATCGCCAACCGCCGACTCAGCTCGTGCAGTTCCGCGAGCGTGAGAAAGCTGATGTTGGCGAACTCGAGCGGGTAGTCCTCGCCGCACGCGAGATCCCGCCACATGCGACCGAAGATCGGGCTGTTCGACACCCCTCCGTAGACGGCGTCGTAGCCGCTCGCCACGAGACCGTCGGACACGGAGGCCACGCTACGGCGGCACGAGGTCGGTCTACCGGCGGGCGAGGGCGCGCATGCGGCGGGCGAGCTCGGTTGTCAGCACGCTG
>VAXF01000101.1:8867-18992 GCA_005888395.1 Actinomycetota bacterium
GGATGGGCTTCCAGCCGAAGGCGGGGTCACCCTGCAGCGCCTCGTACACGTCCTCCGCCGCCACGACCGTGCCCGGGTAGGCGATGTTCACGATCCGGCTGGCGAGGTTCACGACCGGCCCGAAGTAGTCGCCCTCGTGGGCCAGGACCGGACCCGACGCGAGACCGACGCGGACCGCCGAGATGGTCTCGTCGCGGGCGTAGGTCTCGGCGAGCATCAGCGCGATCTCCGCAGCCACCCGAACGTCGTCGGCGACGAACATCACCTCGTCGCCGATCATCTTCACGACCCGGCCCCCCAAGTGGCCGATGGTGTCGTAGGCGAGGTTCTCGAAGCGGCTCACCACCGCGGCCAGCTCCTGCTGGTCGAGCGCCTGGCTCAGCGCGGTGAAGCCCACCAGGTCGGCGAAACCGACGCACAGCGTGCCGGACGCCTGCCGGTCGGGGTCGGCCCACAGGTCCGACCGCCGCAGTGCGGCGAGCAGCTGGCGGTGGAAAACGTAGGCAACCAGCCAGTCCCAGTCCGGCATCCGCTCGCGCATCAGGTCGGTCACGACCTCGAGGCCCTGCTCACGCGACAGGGACATCTCCTCGACCCGGGCCTCGATCGAGCTCACGCGGCGATTCGAGCGAGCGACGAGCCGTACACGCGTGCCTGCTGCACCGTGACCTCGTCGCTCACCCCACTCTGCATGAACCTGGCCATCGTCTCCAGCGCCCGGAGGTCGGCGTCGGTGAAGATGCGGTCGTCATCCGGGACGTCGGTGTACCCGAGCGCTCGCCAGAAGCGACGGACCAGCTCGGGGTCGATGTCGGCGCGCGCGAAGAGCTCGAGCGCCGTGTAGCGCGCCTCGCCCAGCAGGACGAGTTGGAGGTCGCCGCTCACGAGACAGGGCTTGCCGCGACCGGCCCGAGCAGCGCGTCGCCGGTGGTCGCGGTCGACGACCACGCCGGATCGAGTCCCGGGGCCGTCAGACGCACGGGAGGCAGGCCGGCGTGCGGTCGCAGCTCCCACAGCAGGGCCGGGCGCTCGCCGTGCCAGCGCACCGCGAACGAGAGCAGGCCGTGCCGCGTCGGCGCGTCGTGTACCTCGATGCCCTGACCCGTCCACTCCTCGGGCAGCATCGAACAGAGCGCAAGGCCGTCGTCGAGCTCGCGCACGAGCAGTGCGCGCACGAACGAAAGGAAGTCGGCCGCGGCCCAGCCGTGGTGGCCGTCGCCCATGCAGCCGCCGCCGAGTCGGGGGTGAATGGCCTCGGGCCACGCGCCGGTGGGCGTGGCCGCGTCCACCATCCAGCGGAGCCGGCGCAGGGCGCGCCGGTCGCCGCCCTCGAGCTCGGCGAAGGCGAGCTGGAGCGTGAGATAGGTACCGAGGCCCGTGTGACTGATGCCCTGGAAGAAGGCGTCGCCCACGCAGAAGCGATCGCGGATGACATCCATCGTCGCCGACATCGCCGGATGGGCGGGCGGGTACAGCCGCAGCGGCCAGCAGGCCACGAGCGACGCGATCACCGCCGGGTCGAGACGGCGGCGGGGCCCGGCGGGCACGGCGCGTGTGCCGAGCCGCTCAGCCACCAGCGCCAGCGACGCGTCGATGGCGCCGCGCAACTCGCCGGCCCACGCGCGCGCCGTGGCCGCCAGCGCGCTGTCGCCCGCGACGTCGAGCAGGTCGGCGCCGTCGAGCAGGCCCCGCGCCGACCAGAACGAGTCCCAGTAGAAGTAGTCGAAGGGGCCGAGATGCTCGGCCGACATGCTCGCCGGCATCAGGCCGGCGAGCACGGCGTCCTTGCGCCGTCGCTTCGAGTGGCGTTTGCGGTCGATCCAGCGCACGCCGCGCCCGACGGAGCGGGCGGTGAGCCGAGCGAGGTCCTCGTCACGCGTCAGGCGCCAGTGCTCGGCGAGCGCCCACAGGGCGGCGCCGTTCGAGTCCCACTCCTGGCGCTGGCTGAAGAAGAAGCCGTCGGCGTGCTGGCGGTCGGGATAGGAGGCGAGCACCTCGGCGACCTCCTCGTGGAGGCCGTAGCGGTCGAGCGCCGCGAGCATGAAGGCGGCGTCGCGGAACCAGAACCGGTGATACGTCGAGGGCCCGGGCGTGATCGACGCGCCGTCGTGCAACAGCAGCAGGAAACGGCGGTTGGCCTCGACGAGCTGCGCCAGCCGCTCGTCGGGCAGCTCGAGACGCATCCCACGCCGGGACTGCGCGTCCCAGGCGCGCGCCACGTCGGCCGACGCGGGAAGCATCGCCGGCAGCTCGGGCGCCTTGGCGGCGCGGCGCCGGGCGAGGCCGCGGCGACGGGTCCGGCGGGGCGGGTCGAGCGGCATGGCGACTCGGAACGTGGTCCCGTGGGCCAGCGGGAACAGGAACGCGGCCTGGGCAAGCCCCGCGTCGCACCGCAGCGCGGGCGGGAACGACCCAACCGCCGCACCCGAGGTCACCACCTGGGCCACGTCGCCGTCGTGGAAGGTCGAGGCGGCGACGAGCGACGGCGGCTTCGGGAAGAGCAGGGCGGGCCGGCCGTCGACGGTGACCACGTGATCGTCGTGCAAGCCGATGCGTTCGACGACGGCGAGGCCCTCGGGGTTGTAGGGCCGCACGGCGAGGGCGAGGGCGAACGGAAGGCGCGAGCGGTTCTCGACCTCGACGACGACGAGCTCGTCCGCGCCCTGCACCGCATAGGCGCGCTGGACCGCGTCGCCACCGGGCACGGCCATCGCCGTCTCCACCACCGGTGACGCCCCGACGAGCTGCTGGCGCACGCCCGTATCGCGCGACGGGAAGTGCCACCGATCGTCCGCGCCCACCCACCAGTCGAGCGACCAGCCGTCGTACCAGGGCGTGACCAGCCCGCGCGGGTCGACGATCGCCTCCCACACCGAGCCGACGTTGCCCACCATCGTCCAGTTGCGGAGGGTCATGTTGGCGAGGAACGGGAGGTGACCGCGTGGGATGAACGCCGGGGACAGGGGGTCGATCTGTCGTTCGAGCCAGTGCGGCCACACCCAGTCGACTCCGAGCTGCGCCGCGGCGCGCGTCCGCAGTGCGCGGAACGCAGTGCGCGCGCCGACCGGGATCAGCTCGCCGGGGAGTTGGACCTCCACCGTCTCGCCGAGCCGTTGGAAGGTCGACAGGTAGCGGACGACGTCGTCGGTGATGCGCAACCGGCCCATGAGCCGGCGCAGGAACCACGTGCGGGCGCCCACGCGCCGCTACCCCGCGATGCCGGAGAGCTCCGGGCCGGTCTCCCGTTGCATGAGGGACGCCACCACGTCGGCCGCTGCCTTGCCCTCGTAGAGCACGCCGGCCACCTCTTCCGCGATCGGCATCTCGACGCCGACCCGCCGGGCGAGGTCGACGACGGCGCGAGTCGTCTTGACGCCCTCCGCGACCATCTTCATCTCGGTGACGATCTCGTCGATCGACCGGCCGAGGCCGAGTTGGGCGCCGACGTGGCGGTTGCGGCTCTGCGTGCTGGTGCAGGTGGCCACGAGATCACCCATGCCGGCGAGGCCGGAGAAGGTGAGGGGCCGGCCGCCGAGGGCGACACCGAGACGCGTCAGCTCGGCCAGACCGCGCGTCATCAACGCCGCTCTGGTGTTGTCGCCAAACCCCATGCCGTCGGCCATGCCGCAGGCGATGGCCATGACGTTCTTGAGCGCGCCCGCGACCTCGCATCCGATCACGTCGGTGTTCGTGTAGACGCGGAACCAGTCGGCACGGAACAGCCGGTAGAGCTCGTCGCAGAGGGCGTCGTCGGTCATGGCCACGACGCTCGCCGCCGGGTACCCCGCCATGATCTCGCGCGCCAGGTTCGGGCCGGTCAGCACGCCCGCCGGGTGCCCTGGGAGCAACTCCCCGACGAGCTCGGTCATCCGCTTGAGCGAGCCCTGCTCCACGCCCTTCGTCAGGCTGACCACCGGCACGCCCGGTGCCATGTGACCGCGGGCCTCGTCGAGGATCTCGCGAAACCCATGTGACGGCACGGCCATCACGGCGACATCCGCCTCTCCCACAGCTTCTCCGAGCGACGCGGTGGCGACGAGCTGCTTCGGCAGCGCGTAGCCGGGGAGGTACTGGCGGTTCGTGTGGTGGGCGTTGACCTCGTCGGCGATGTCGCCGCGCCGCGCCCACAGGACAGTCGGGCAGTTGCGGGCGACGAGCGTGGCGACAGTGGTGCCCCATGAGCCGGCGCCGATGACCGCCACCTTGGAAATCGCAACCCTGGAAGCCATCGAGGTCACCCTAGACTTCGGCGCGCATGACGAGTCAGACGGATCGGGTGGCCGTGCTCGTACCGGTGAAGGCCTTCGACCGGGCCAAGGTCCGTCTCGCCCCGGCCCTCGAACCGCGCGAGCGGGCGCACCTCGCGCGCGTGATGGCCGAGCACGTCCTCGCCGCCGCCGCGCCCCTTCCCATCGCCGTAGTGTGCGACGACGACGAGGTCGCGGACTGGGCTCGTGCTCGAGGGGCGCGCGTCGTGTTGGCGCCCGGCGCGGGACTCAACGGCGCGGTCGAGACAGGCGTCGCCGTGCTGGGCGAGCTCGGCCACGAGCGTGTCATCGTCGCTCACGGCGACTTGCCACTCGCCGGGCCACTGGCGTGGTTGAGCCGGTCGGTCGGCGTGACGCTGGTGCCCGACCATCGCGACGACGGCACCAATGTCGCGTGCATTCCGACGCATGCGGGCTTCAGGTTCTCCTACGGTCCGCGCTCGCTCGCACGCCACGAGGCCGAGGCACGGCGTCTGGGACTGCCGGTGCGCATCGTGCGCGACCCGCTGCTGGCGCGCGACGTCGACGAGCCCGCCGACCTCTTCGGGCTCGAGATCGTCTGAACCCGTGACGCGGGACCTGCCCACCCCGGCGCGCGCGCTCGCGGTGGCGGCTCATCCCGACGATGCCGAGTTCGGATGCGGCGGCACGCTGGCCAAATGGGCGTCGTCGGGATGTGAGGTGTCGCACCTCGTCCTGACCGACGGGTCGAAGGGCTCGTGGGATCCGGCGCAGCCCGCCGACGAGCTCGTCTCGGTCCGCGAGGGGGAACAGCGGACCGCAGCCGCAGTCGTGCGCCGCGACGCGCCGGGCGAGGTCCATTTCCTCGGATGGGTCGACGGTGAGCTCGTATCCGGCCTCGAGCAGCGAGAGCGCGTGGCCTGGTGGATCCGCCGGCTCCGCCCCGACGTCGTGCTCGGGCACGATCCGTGGAAGCGCTACCGCCTCCATCCCGACCATCGCCACGCCGGCTTCCTCGTCACCGACGGGACGGTCGCCGCACGCGATCCCCACTTCTTCCCGGAGCACGACGTCGCGCCGCACCGGCCCCGGGCGCTGCTGTTGTGGGAAGCCGATGCGCCCGACCACGTCGAGGACATCTCGCGTTTCGTCGACGTCAAGCTCGACGCGCTCCTCGCCCACCGGAGCCAGCACACCTCGACGATGGGGATCACGTCGACCGAGGGCATCGAGCAGTTCCGGCGACGCATGACGGACCGGGCGGCGCGTGACGGACGTCGAGCGGGCGTCGCCCACGGCGAGGCCTTCAAGCTGATCGGCGAGACATGAGCCGGTGCCATAACGCGCCGAAGGGGCCCCGGAGGGCCCCTTCGGAGGAACTGCCGGTGCTGGCGGTCAGGCCTTCTTGGCCCGCCGCTTGGCCGGGCGCTTCTTGGCCGCAGCCCGCTTCTTCGCAGGGCGCTTCTTGGCCGCGGCCCGCTTCTTCGCGGGACGCTTCTTGGCCGCGGCCCGCTTCTTCGCGGGGCGCTTCTTGGCCGCGGCCCGCTTCTTCGCAGGGCGCTTCTTGGCCGCGGCCCGCTTCTTCGCGGGACGCTTCTTCGCAGTCGACTTGCGAGCTGTCGACTTCTTGGCCGTGCTCTTCTTTGCGCCTGCGCGCTTCTTGGCGGGACGCCTCTTCGCGGTCGACTTCTTGGCCGCCTTGCGGGCGCCCGCAGCCGCCTTCTTCATCGCACTCATGTTTTCGCCTTTCCTAGCGTCGCTGGGTGGATTCGAGGCCTACTCGGCCGTGGCCGCCTACTTGGCGGTGCTCTTCCCCGAAGGCTCGTTGACGGCGCGTGACGCGCGTGACGCGTCGGACATCGACGCAGTCACATCCGCGTCAATCACGTTCAACATCGCCTCCTTGCATGGGGAAGTACATCAATTTGAACGAACTTTTGCGCGAACGTCAAGCATTACGCGTGCACGCGGCACGCGAAGAGGTAGCGAAGAGATGCGATTCGCATTGCGAGTGTGCCCTTCAACGCGTCGCGACTCAAGGATCTACGCAGTAATCGCGAACGATGCACGCGCTTGCGTTACGTCGCTCCGGGCGTGCAATGCGTAGGTGGTCGGTGGTGCTCGCGTGCTTCCTCTCGGCCGCGATCGGGGCGAGCGTGGCGCTCGTGGTCGGGGGGTCAGTCGAGCGAGCGCAGCGCCACGCGCGGGTCCGGCGGGCGAATGGGGTGTTCCGTGTGCAGACCGGCCGGCGGATGGTGGCGCTCACCTTCGACGACGGTCCCGACCCCCGCTGGACGCCTGAGGTCCTCGACCTCCTGCACACGTACCACGACCACGCCACGTTCTTCCTCGTCGGGCGCAATGCCGAAGCGCACCCCGACCTGGTGAAGGCGGAGGTCCAGGCCCGCGACGAGATCGCCAACCACACCTTCGACCATCCCGACCTCGAGCTCCTTTCGCCGCCGGCGGTGATGCGCGAGATCGAGAGCGGGGCCGCTGCCATCCAACGGGCGGGCGCGCCACGTCCCAAGTTGTTCCGGCCGCCGAAGGGGTTCACCGACGAGGTGGTGGGCGTCCTCGCGAACGCCCATAGATACCGGACGATCTTCTGGGACCTCACGGTCGAGCACTTCGTCGACCACGCCGGCGTGGTCGAAGGCATCCAGGAGCTCCTGGAGAAGGTGCGGCCAGGGTCGATCATCCTCGCTCACGACGGTGGCATCCCCAACCGCTCCCGCACGGTCCATGCGCTGCCGCTGCTGCTGCGTGGGCTGCGCGCCCGCGGCTACCGCGTGGTGAGTGTCAGTCAGCTGCTCGCCAACGCGCGGCGAGCCAACGTGGCGCCTCGGTGACAGGCGGCGTCGCGCTCGCCGTCTTCGGCGGCGCCGCCGTCGTCGACTGGGTTGCGGTGGGACGCGGGTTCCGCGGCGCGGAGTACGTGGCCAAACCGGCTGCCCTCGCGGCGCTGATCGCGTACGCGGCCGCTTCGTCGGCCTCTGCCTGGCTCGTGGCCGCGCTGGCCCTCTCGTTGGCGGGCGACGTGCTCCTCATGCTGCCCTTCGAGCTGTTCGTGCCGGGCCTCGCCGCTTTCCTGCTGGCTCACGTCGCGTATGTGGCCGCCTTCCGTTCGCCCGCGCTGCGCACCATGGTCCTGCTCGTGCCGGTGGCCATCGTCGCCGTGCCGCTCGGCTCTCGCGTCGTGGGCGCGATCGACGAGCGGGCGCTACGTCCGCCCGTCATCACGTACGTGGCGGTGATTTCGGTGATGGTGGCGTCGGCACTGGCGTACGGCGCCGTCGCGGCCGCATGGGGTGCGGTTCTGTTCATGGCGTCGGACGCGCTGATCGCGTGGAACCGCTTCGTGCGCCGGCTGGCATGGGCGCCGGTCGTGATCATGGTGACCTACCACCTCGGTCAGCTCGGCCTCGTGACGGCGTTGCGCGGCCCGTGATGCCCGCGGCGTCGATGGGGCCGACCGCGACTGCGCCAGCGGCCATCGCCCGCACGTCGTCGTAGTCGGCGTCGTCGACGGCCATGAAGCGCTCGACGAGGTGATCGGCCAGCACGTCGCCCTCGAGGGCGACGAGTGCAGCGCGGATGTCGTCGACCAGCCGTGGTGAGAGGTGGCCGGCGGCGGCGAGCGGTTGGATGGTCGAGGGGCCGAGGGCGTCGACGACCGCGAGCGCGTCTCGCAGGGCCGGGTCGTCGCGCGTCTCGAGCGCGAGCACGTGGGAGTCGATGGCGGCGGCGTCCACCGCCCCCTCGGCCACCAGCCGAAGGGCTCGCTGGTGGAAGCCGGCCTCGACGATCCCGCCGAAGAATGCCCACGTCTCTCCGAGCAGGGCCAGGTGATGGGCGACGACGCCGACACCGGAATGCGACCGGGGCTCGTTGTAGGCCCACCTCCGCCCGCGCAGGTCGGCGAACGACCGGACGTCGCTGCCGGCGCGAGTCACGACGTCGGAGAAGTAGATCGGACGACCGGCGTACCGCGGTCCAGTGAGCACAGGCGCCGCCACCGGCACGAGTGCCTCCGGCGCGCGGCCGACGACCTCCACGTAGGGCAGCCCGCAGACGAAGGCCAGGTCGTGGGCGCCGGCGGCGAGCTCGTCGTAGGACCCACCGGCGACGAGCTCCGTCTCCAGCCCGAGGCGGCGGCCGACGTCGGCGGCGACGAACCGGTACAGCCGCTCGTTGCGGGGGGCGAGGTAGGTGGCGAATCGCAGCGCGGTCAGGGACGGAGCGTAGGCACGCCGACGGCTTGGCAGGCGTATTGACTGACTGACTCAGTCAGTATTGAATGGCGTCATGCCGCGAAAGGCGCCCGAGGAGAGGCTCGACGAGCTGGTCGGGGCCGCCCTTCGGGTGTTCGCGGCCAAGGGGTTCCGGGGCTCCCAGATGGCCGACGTCGCGGCCGAGATGGGCGTCTCGCAGGGGACGCTCTACAACTACGTGGAGAGCAAGGAAGGGCTCTTCTCTCTGTGCCTCGACCGGCTCCTGCTCGACGGTGACCAGCCAACCGAGCTCCCGGTGCGAGCGCTGGAGAAGGACGTCCTCGCCGAACGCCTGCGGCGGCGGCTCGCCGAGCTGTGGGCGTTCCGCGCCCTCGGCACGGCGACCGAACGGGCCGACGACCCGCGGGCCGAGCTCGAATCGATGCTCGGCGAGCTCTACGACGCCTTCGGCGCACGCCGGCTGGCGCTCGACGCCATCGAGCGCTCGGCACGCGAGGTGCCCGAGTTCGCCGAGGTGTTCTACGTCGTGCTGCGCCGAGACCTCATCGCCCGGCTCGCGGGCTACATCGAGACGCGGGTCGTCTCCGGCCAGTTCCGGGCGGTCGAGGACCCGCCGACAGTCGCCCGCCTCCTGATCGAGACCGTCACCTACTTCGCCCGGCACCGCTTCGGCGACCTGGACTCGAAGATGATCGACGACGACGTCGCGCGGCGCACGGTGATCGACATGCTCTCGGCCGCGCTGCTGGCCCAATGAGCGCGACCACTGCTCCGGCCGCGAGCCGGACACGTCCTCGCCTGTCGCCGCGAGCGGCTCTTGCCATCGTCGTGGCCACCAAGGTCGTCGTCACCCTGGCCACCGACAGCCGTTACGGCTGGCACCGCGACGAGCTCTACTACGTCGCTACCGGCCGTCACCTCGCCTTCGGCTACGTCGACTTCCCGTCGGTGACGCCGGTCCTCGCCCGGGTGTCGCACGCGCTGTTCGGCGACTCGCTCGTGGGCCTGCGCGTGCTCCCGCTCATCGCCGGCGTCGGCGTCGTGGCGCTGACCGTGCTCATGGCCCGCGAGCTCGGCGGCGGGCCGCGGGCCCAGCTCGTCGCCGGCCTGGCCCTGGTCACGTCGTCGTTCTTCCTGGGAGCCGACGCGCTGTTCCAGCCGGTCCCGTTCGACCAGCTCACGTGGGCACTCTGCCTCTACGTGCTGGTTCGGCTCGTCCTGCGGGGCAACGAGCACACCTGGATCGCGTTCGGTGCCGCGGTGGGGGTCGCCTTCTGGACGAAGTACACGATCATCGCCCTGCTCGCCGCCGTCGCCGTCGGCTTCGTGGCCACGGGCGCACGCTCACAGCTCCGGTCGCGGGGCCCGTGGCTGGCCGCAATCGTCGCCCTCGCGATCGCCGCACCCAACATCGCGTGGCAGGCGACGCACCACTGGGCGTCGATCGACTTCCTGCGCCGGCAGAACGCCGAGGTCCGCAAGGACTACCCCCCGCCGCGCTACGTCATCGAGCAGATCGTCGCGCTGGGGCCGGTGGTGCTGGCCCTGTCGATCGTGGGCTTTCGCCGGCTCTGGCGCTCGGAGCAGCTGCGCCCGCTGGCCTGGCTCGGCCCGGTCGTCGTGCTGTGGTACCTCGTCCTCCGGGGGAAGAGCTACTACCC
>VAXF01000305.1 GCA_005888395.1 Actinomycetota bacterium
TGCGCCCACGAACCCCCCGTTTGCGCCAAAGCGATAGTACGGTACCGTCCATTCGGCGTGCCCGCACGCGGGTTGGCGCGTGAACAGGGAGAAGAGACGTGGAGAATCGGCGTCTAATCATCATCATCGCCGCCGTGGTCATCGGTCTCGCCGCTGCTGGGGGCGCGTACAGCTACCTCAACTCCACCCAGAACCGGGCCAACAAGGGCGCGAAGCTCGTCCAGGTCTTCGTCGTGAAGACCGACATCCCCAAGGGCACCACCGGCGACGACGCGATCAGCAAGGGCCTCATCAAGTCGTCGCAGATCTCCGAGAAGGTGCGGCCCCTCACCGCCCTCGTCACCCTCGACTCGATCCGGGGCAAGGTCGCTCTCACGACGCTGCCCGTGAACCAGGTCGTCGTCGACGGCCAGTTCGTGGCCCCCGCGGCCGCCCAGACCACCTTCGCGCAGCGGATCCCGGCCGATCAGGTGGCGGTGACGTTGAACTTCGACCAGCTCCACGCCGTGGGCGGCCTGGTCGCCCCCGGCGACAGGGTCGACATCATGCTCGTCACCGGCGCGGGCGCCCAGATCCTCTACCAGAACGTGAACATCCTGGCGATCGGCACCAGCCCGGCTCCGCAGGCGGGCGAGGCGCCGTCGGTAGTGGCGCCCGGAGCCGGGAGCGGCCTCATCACCTTCGCCGTGCCGGCCGAGGCCGCCGAACGGCTCACGATCGCGGGCGGCACCATGTACCTGCTCCTCGTAGCGCCCGACAACAAGGCCCGACCGGTCGGCCCGGCCAACCAGGGCAACCTCCTCCAGGTACCGCTCACGCCGTACGGCTGAGCGAACACCGTTACCGTGAAGGCCGTCGAACCGGTGCCCGAGCTCCCGCGAGTGGCCGTCGTCGAGCACGACCCGGCGTTGGCGGAGCAGCTCGCGACTCGCCTCGAGGCGGTGCCCTACCCATCGATCGGCGCCCTCGAGGCCAACGTCGGTTCCGACGAGCTGGTCGTTGTCGTGCTCGGGCCCTCGATCGCCAACGAGGAGGCCCTCGACGAGGTGGAGCGCGTCACCCGCGACCGGCCCCACATCCGGCCCGTGCTCCTCGGGCCCACCCTGTCGGCCGAGCTGCTCCAGCGGGCGATGCGCGCCGGCGTGCGCGACGTGGTCACGACGCAGGAGGAGCTGCCCGAGGCAATCCTGCGGGTGGGCGAGCGGCTACAAGCCGCCTTCCCCCCGGCCTCTGCAGCGCCGCAACCGTCCGCCCGCGGCCGAATGATCACGGTCTTCTCGAGCAAGGGCGGAACGGGCAAGTCGGTGGTGGCCTGCAACGTGGCGACGCTGCTGGCGCGCCGCACCGACCGCCCGGTGGCACTGGTCGACGCCGACCTGCAGTTCGGCGACGTCGCGGTGATGCTGCATCTGATCCCGCAGCGCACGGTCGTCGACGCCGTCACCGCCATCGACCGTCTCGACGCCACGCTGCTGCGGAGCCTGCTCATCCGCCACGAGCCGAGCGGGGTGTTCGTGCTCCCGGCGCCGCTCGAACCGGCCTTCGCCGACCAGGTGACCTCGGGTAATCTCGCGCGCATCGTCGAGACGCTGCGGACGTTCTGCGACTACGTGGTCGTCGACACGCCCGCCCAGTTCAACGACGTGGTGCTGGGCCTGCTCGACGAGAGCGACGAGGTGCTGATAGTGGCGGCGATGGACATCCCCAGCGTCAAGAACGTGAAGCTCGGCCTCCAGACCCTCAAGCTCCTCAACCTGCCGATGACCAAGGTCAAGCTCGTCATCAACCGCGCCAACTCGAAGGTCAACCTCGACCTCGGCGACATCGAGCAGACGCTCGGCATGAAGGCGGCCTGCCTCATCCCCAGCGACGTCGCCGTGCCCCGCTCGGTGAACAACGGCACGCCCGTCGTCCTCGAGTCGCCCAAGTCGGGCGTCACCCGCAGCCTCGAGCACTTCGCCGACGAGCTCGTGGCCGTGGCGCACGAGTCCCCCAGCCGAAAGGCGGTGTAGCCCATGTCGCTCTCGAAGCGCCTGAGCGACTCGACGCCCGTGGGGCCGGCGGGCCCGAG
>VAXF01000005.1 GCA_005888395.1 Actinomycetota bacterium
CGACAGCGTCCAGTTCTGGGACTGCACGCCGAACTCGATCCACTCCTTGTCGCCCCACTTCTCGAGCGGGGTTCCCGACACGTCGACCCCGCCGTCGAAGCCGCCGTTGGCCATCACGTTGGCGAGCACGACGGCCTCCTGGTCGACCGGCGTGTCCCAGGGCAGGTCGGTCTGCGCGTTCCACTGCGAGCTCTTCGCCTTCTCGTAGAGCTTCCCGAGCGCGGGACGGCTGCGCTCGTAGTCCCACGTG
>VAXF01000006.1:0-7235 GCA_005888395.1 Actinomycetota bacterium
CTCGCTGATCGTGCGCAGGACGCCGTCCATGTGGTGGAAGCAGATCCGGGGCAGCAGCACTTCGGGCTCGTGGGCCAGCAGGAACTGCAGGGCGTCGTGCCCGGCCAGCTGTCGGGCGGCCTCGGTGATGCCGGCCACGACCAGCTCCTCGAGGTCGTCGATGCCCTCGAGCCGGCGGCGGAGGGCGCCGAAGAGGCCGGCCACCTCGCCCTGCAGGAAGGCCGTCAGCAGGCTGTCCTTGCCGCCGGGGAACAGCCGGTAGATCGTCGCCCGGCTACAGCCCGCCTCGCCCGCCACGTCGTCGAGCGTCGTCTTGGCCACGCCCCACCTGGCGATGCAGCGGCGGGTGGCGGCCAGGATCCGCTGGTCGGCGGCGGTGGCCCGCAAGTCCACGGTCGGCATCACTGAGACAATAATGCCCGAAACGTCTCATCGTCAAACCGTCTCGGCTGGCTCGAGGATCCCCGCCACCAGCTCGGTGCGCACGAGCTCGGCGACCTGGGCCCGGTCGGTGAGGTCCCAGCGGCCGGGTGAGGCGGTGAACGAGAGCAGCATCCGGGACACGTAGTCGGCCGCCTCCCCCGGGTCGACGCCGGGCCGCAGGCGCTCGCGCTCCAGGTAGGGCAGGAGGAACCCGCGGATGAACACGAGGATCCGCTCGCTCTGCACGGTGAGCTGGGGCAGGAGCCGCTCCGGCTCGGTCTCGAGGATCTTCTGGAGGACCTCGTGCTCCTCGATCGCCCGGTGGGCGAACACGAGGGCTTCCTCGAGCAGCCCGGCGAAGTCGCCCGCACCCGCGACGGCCTCGGCCAGCCGGCCGAAGAACCGGCCCGTCTCCCACGCGATGACCTCGCTCACGAGCTGGTCCCGGCCGCCGGGGAAGTAGCGGTAGACGGTCGCCCGCGACACCCTGGCCGCGCGCGTCACGTCCTCCACCGTCGTCTTACCGAGCCCGTAGCGCGCCACGCACTCGTAGGCGGCCTCGAGGATGCGCTCCCGAACGGTCAGGTCCATGTGTCTCCCTGTCAGGCTAGGGGGCCATGCACGAGAGGACGGTGCAGCTCTACGAGCGGCAGGCGGCGCTCTACGCCGAGAAGAAGCCGGCGCGGCACTGGGCCCAGGCGGACGCGTTCGCACCGCGCTGCCTGCCCGGCCTCCCGGTACTCGACGCGGGGTGCGGCCCGGGCGGGTACCTGCGGTCGCTCCCCCGACCCGCGGTCGCGCTCGACGCCGCGGTGGCGATGCTCGAGCTGACCCGGGCCGCGGCCCCGGACGCGCTCCTCGTGCAGGCCGACCTGGAGGCCCTCCCCTTCCGCGACCGGGCCTTCGGCGGGGCGTGGGCGCGCAACACCTACCTCCACGTGGCCCGCACCCGCTTCCCGCTGGCAATGGCGCGTCTCCACTGGGCGCTGGCGCCGGGCGCGCCGCTGGAGCTCAGCGTGGCGACCGGCGACGAAGAAGGCGTTTGGGACGGCGGCGACATGCCCGGGCGCTTCTTCGTCCACTGGCAACCCGACGTGCTGCGCGAGCTGGTGCTCGGCGCGGGGTTCGAGGACGTGGAGGTGACCGAGGTCGAGGACGACACCTGGGCCCGGGGCCGGCGCGCCCGAACGCTCCCCGACACGGTCGGGCCGGGCATGCGCCTCCTCGTCTGTGGGCTCAACCCGAGCCTGGTGGCGGCCGACGCCGGCTTCGGCTTCGCCGGGCCCACCAACCGGTTCTGGCCCGTGGTGGTCGAGGCGGGGCTGGTGACGCGCCCGCGCGACCCGCTGCACGCGCTGCTGATCGACGGCGTCGGCATGACCGACCTGGTCAAGCGGGCCACGCCGCGCGCCGGCCTCTTGTCCGGCGGCGAGTACCGGTCGGGGGCCGAGCGGGTGCGGCGACTGGTCGCATGGCTCCGCCCGGGCGCGGTGCTGTTCGTGGGCCTCGAGGGCTGGCGGGCCGCCGTGGACCGCCGCGCCGTGGCCGGCGCGCAACCACACGGTTTCGGCGGTGTGCCCGCCTACCTGATGCCGTCGACCAGCGGCCTGAACGCGCGCACGCTCCGGGCCGAGCTCGTGGCCCACGTGCGGGCTGCCTGTGCCCTCGCCGGCTGACGCTCGCTAGATCGTGCCGGTGCGGCGCTCGCGCTCGGCCTTCTTGGCCTTCTTGGCGGAGCGCTTCTCCTTCAGGCTCTTGCCCGGCTTCTTGGCCTGCGGGGACGGTCGAGACTTCTCTCCCATGGCCAGATGGTACGACCGCGACGCCTCAGGCGGCGGTCATTGCGACCACTGGCGGCTCGACCGTTGGCGGCTCGAGCGCCATCACGACCAGCGTCGCGGGCTCGCATCCGTAGCGCGAGACGAACGCCACCGCCTCCTCGGCGCTCGTGAAGACGTTGGCCCCCTCGACAGCCCCGGCCAGCCAGCCCCCCGGAGCGACATAGCTCCCGGTCGGCTCGTGGCGCAGCACGACCGCAGCCGACGGTGCGTCGCGAGACGCGCGGTCGCGGAAGCTCGCCACCAGACGGAAGATGGAACGCACGTCACTGTGTCTACTCAGCGCGGCGGCACAAGTCAGGTGAATTTCGCGCACGCGCGCTGAGCAATCGACTACGAGAGCAGCGCGCGGCCCGTCGCGTCTGGGAGCGCAAGCTCGAGGAGGTCGGCGATGGTGACCGCCCAATCCTCTGCGGCCGGCGTCCTCGAGGCGAGTGTTCGCGCGATCGCGTCGACCGCAGGGGCGTCACCGGCGACGACCGCGACCTGCTCTCGCGTGCGCATGCCGCCGTGCTGCCCCTTGTCGGTGCTCGCGGGAAAGCCGGGCGGAAGCGCGAACTGGCGCCCGGCCTTCCCCCACACGAGCCGGACGCCCGCAGCGACCTCGCGATGGCCCTCGATGCCGTCGATGCCGTCGAGCCACGCGCCGCCGAGCGGGTCGTCACCCCACACCATCGCCGCCGTCCCTTCGGGGATGGGCACGAGCGGCAGTCCGTGCTCGGCCACGGGGCCGTACAGGTCGACCGCGTCGGGCGTCACGGGCTCGAGGTCGTGGTCGCTCACGACGAGCACGACCGTGTCGGCCGGGTCGACGGCGTCGACGATCTCGCCGAAGCAGGCGTCGGTGGCGCGGTAGCCGGCGCGCGCGTCGTCGCTGTCGGGGCCGTGGACATGGGCGAACGTGTCGGGCTCGTTGAGATGGAGCACGGTGAGGTCGAAACCGCGCTCGACGGCGGCGACGGCGCGCGGCACGACCTCGCGGTCGGCGATGTAGTCGTGAGCGTCGCGTGACACCCCCTCGGGGACGCGCCCGTCGGCGGGCCAGCACTCGTCGGCCGCGCCCGCGCCCATCACGCCGACCAGATGGTTGTCGCCGAACACCGCACCGGACGACCGGCCGCCGGCCCTGCACGCGTCGAACAGGGTCGCGACCGCGGGGCCGACGCGGTCGGCCGACAGCGGTCCGCCGTCGGTCTGCACCCAGTTCGCCCACAGGCCGTGCACGGCGGGTCCGGCACCGGTGGAGAACGTGGCGTGGTTCGGGTAGGTGGCCGACGTCATCACCGACCTCCCGACGGCAAAGCGGGCGCCCTCGCCGGCGAGCGCCCACAACCGCGGCGTGACCTCGGGCCCGACGTGGCGCGCCGGCATGCCGTCGAGGACGACGAAGACCACTCGCACGGCGCGAGACTGTCACGGTGGACCGACCGCGTGACGTCGACGACCTGCTCGCGCTGATGGCCGGCGCCGACATCTTCGACGAGGGCGAGGCCCTCGACCACCTCGACCACGGCCTCCAGTGTGCGGCGCTGCTGGCCGAGCGCCGCCCCGACGACGCCGAGCTCCAGGTCGCGGGCCTGCTCCACGACATCGGCACGGTGCTCGTGCCCGGTCGCGTCGCCACTCACGCGCGGCGGGGCGCCGCGGCAGCGGCGCCGATCCTCGGCGAGCGCGTGAGCAGGCTCGTGGCCATGCACGTGGACGCCAAGCGCTACCTGGTGACCACCGATCCCTCGTACCGGGGGCAGCTGAGCGAGGGCAGCGTCATCAGCCTCGCCGAGCAGGGCGACGCCTTCGGGCCCGACGAGCTGGCCGCCTTCGAGGCCTCGGGCGAGCGCGACGCGGCCGTCAGCCTGCGCCGCGCCGACGACGAGGCCAAGGTCGTGGGTCTACGCGTGCCCGGCCTCGACCGCTGGGAGCCCGTGCTGCGCGCGGTCGCCGGCGATCACGCCGGCAGCACGTAGTCGGCGAACCGGTCGCGCAGGTCCTTCTTCGAGAACTTTCCCACCGAGGTCTTCGGCACCTCGTCGATGAACACCACGTCGTCGGGCAGCCACCATTTGGCCACCTTCGGCTCGAGCCAGGCCAGGACCTCCTCCTTGGTGAGCGCCTCGCCCGGCTTCACGACCACGCACGCCAGCGGGCGCTCGACCCACTTCTCGTGCGGGACGCCGACCACGGCCGCCTCGGCGACCTTGGGGTGGGCCATGATCTCGTTCTCGAGCTCCACCGAGCTGATCCACTCGCCGCCCGACTTCACCAGGTCCTTGGTGCGGTCGACGAGGCGGATGTAGCCCTCGGAGTCGATCACGGCGACGTCGCCCGTGCGCAACCAGCCGTCCTTGGTGAAGGAGTCGCCCGAACGCGGGTCGTTGTAATAGTCGGACGCGATCCACGGGCCGCGCACCTGCAATTCGCCCGAGGACTCGCCGTCCCATGGCAGCTCGTCGATCGTCTCGGGCGCCACGACCCGCACGTCGACGCCGGGCACGATGAGGCCCGCCGTCGCGCGCACGTCGGCGAGCGCGTCCTCGGTGAGGCCCGCCAGCGTGCTCTTCGTGCGGCACACCGACGCCAGCGGGCTGGTCTCCGTCATGCCCCACGCCTGCAAGATCGGGAGCCCGACCTTCTCGCGGTACGCCTCGGACAGCACCTTCGGGACGGCCGAGCCGCCGCACGGGATGACGCGCAAGCTCGACGTGTCGCGGCCCTCGAGCAGCGGGAGCACGCCCATCCAGATCGTCGGCACCCCCGCGGCGACCGTGACGCGCTCGCTCTCGATGAGGTCGGCGACCGCCGGCGGCGAGAGGTCGGCTCCGGGGAACACGAGCGTCGCGCCTGCGAACACGCCGGCGTGGGCGAGGCCCCACGCGTTGGCGTGGAACATCGGCACGACCGGGAGGATGACGTCGGACTCGCGGATCCCGAGGCAGTCGGCGAACATCGTGGCCATCGAGTGCAGGAACGTCGAGCGGTGCGAGTAGACGACGCCCTTCGGGTTGCCGGTGGTGCCGCTCGTGTAGCACATGGCCGCGGCGCGGTTCTCGTCCTCGACGTGGAACTCGACGGGCTCGGCTGCGTCGAGCAGCGCTTCGTAGCCGACGATGCGGGAGTCGTCGGGGACGTCGCCCTTGCCGTCGTCCATTACGACGACCTGTTTCACCGTCTCGAACGTGTCGATCATCGGCCAGAGCAGGCCCACCAACGACCGGTCGACGAACACGACCTCGTCCTCGGCGTGGTTGGCGATGTATGTCAGCTGGTCGGGGAACAGGCGGATATTGAGGGTGTGCAGCACGCGACCCGTGCACGGAACGGCGAAGTAGAGCTCGAGGTGACGGGCCGTGTTCCACGCGAACGTCGCGACGCGCGCGTCGGGCGAGAGCCCCAGCGTGTCGAGGACGCCCCCGAGCCGGCGGGTGCGCTCGGCCCACTCGCCATAGGTCGTGCGCTCGCGGCCGGTGGCGGTCGCCGTGACGACCTCCTTGTCGGGGAACAGCCGCTCGCCTCGATGGAACAGGTGGGGCAGGGTAAGCGGGTAGTCCTGCATCAGGCCCTTCATGGCGCCTCCCTCGTCGGCTCGGTGCGAGGGTAGCGACTCCTCTAGCGTCGGGTTCCTGCAACGCGACCGTCCGAGCCGCCGCACGCTCGTCCTGCTCGTCGGCCCGATCGCCCTCCTGTGGATCGTGGGCACGATCGCCAACGCCCTCACGCCGTGGCTGCTCTCGCACCACCCGCTCGCCCTCATCTGGCTCGAGCCCCGCAACCGCAACCTGGTGGCGGCGTCGCCCCGCGTGGACACACTCCCGTTCGTTGTGGCCGGAGTGGTCCGCAGGGTGTCGTCGGACCCGCTCTTCTTCATCGTCGGCCACCTCTACGGCGAGGCCGGCGTGCGCTGGATCGAGCGCAAGATGGGCGAGGGTGGCGTCGCCATCCGCTGGGTCGAGCGCTGGTTCAAGCGGGCCTCGTGGCCGATGGTCTTCCTGTTCCCGGGTGCGCTGGTGTGCGTGCTCGCCGGCGCGACCGGCATGGGGATCGTCACGTTCGCGGCGCTCAACCTGTGCGGCACGATCGCCATCGTCGTCGCGTTGCGGGTGCTCGCGGACCACATCCGCGGCCCGGTCGACGCCGTCCTCCGGTTCAACGACCGCAACGTGAAGTGGCTGACGATTGCGTCGATCGTGCTCGTGCTCGTCTGGCTGGTGTGGCAGCGCCGCCAGGGCAGCACGCCGATCGTGAGCCTCGACGACGTGCAGGAGGAGCTGGAGCAGTAGCGGTGTGCTGGCCTCTACAAACCGAGTAGTGAGTCGAGGCCGACGGTGAGACCGGGGCAGGCGGCGATGCCCTTCACCGCGAGGAGCACACCCGGCATGAATGAGGTGCGGTCGTAGGAGTCGTGACGGATGGTGAGGCCCTGGCCGGTCGTGCCGAGCAGTACCTCGTGGTGGGCGACGAGGCCGCGCTGGCGCACACTGTGCACGCGGATGCCCGGCGCCGCCTCTACCCCGCGGGCGCCGGGGACGATCTCGGTGCGGGTGGGGTCACGGCCCCACTGGTCGGAGGCGGCAGCCATGCGGGCGGCTGTGAGCATGGCCGTCCCAGACGGCGCGTCGGTCTTCTGGTCGTGGTGCAGCTCGATGATCTCGGCGGTGTCGAAATACGGCGCGGCCATCTCGGCCATCCGCATCATCAGGACCGCGCCGATGGCGAAGTTGGGGGCGATCAGGCAGTTGCTCTGCGTGAACACGGAGCGGAGGTCGTCGTAGTCGGCCTGCGTGAACCCCGTCGTGCCCACGACCGCGTGCACACCATGCTCGGCACACCACCGGGTGTTGGCGCGTGCCGCGTCGATCTCGGTGAAGTCGACGGCGACGTCGGCCCGCTCGCGTGCCAGCACGTCGGCGTCGGGCATGACCTCGATCGACACGTCCGCACCGATCGCCTGGCGGAGGTCGATGCCGGCGTGGAACGGAT
>VAXF01000006.1:7314-9264 GCA_005888395.1 Actinomycetota bacterium
GAGCGAAGCGAACGAGTGAGGGCGAAATCCACCTCAGGCGACCCGCTTTTCGAAGTCGGTGTCCTCGAAGGGGCCGACGACGCCGAGCACTCGCTCGGACGCCAGGACGCAGTCGATCACGCGGCGGACGTCGTCGAGGGTGACCGCGTCGGTGCGGGCGACCACCTCGTCGATGGGAAGCACCTCGCCGTGGACGAGCTGCGACCGCCCAAGGCGGCTCATGCGGCTGCCGGAGTCCTCGAGGCCGAGGGCGAGCGAGCCCCGCAGGTGGCCCTTGGCCGCGTCGAGCTCCTGCGCGGTGATCCCGCTCTCGCCCAGCCGGTCGAGCTCCTCGTGCACGAGCGCCAGCACGTCATGGGCGCGTGAGGGTGCGGTGCCCGCGTAGACGGCGAGCGCGCCGGTGTCGGCGTAGCCGCAGCGGTAGGAGTAGACGGAGTAGACGAGCCCGCGCTTCTCACGGATCTCCTGGAACAGCCGGCTCGACATGCCGCCGCCGAGTACCTGGTTGAGGACGGAGAACGCGAAGCGGTCGGGATCGTGAGCGGACGGCGCGCCCAGACCGACGGCAAGGTGGGCCTGCTCGGTGGGACGGGAGGCCACGAGCACCGGACGCGGAGGAGCGACCGGCGCCGACCGGTCGGGCACGCGCCCGCCGGTGGCGCCGGCGAAGCGCCGGTCGATTCCCTCGACGATGGCGTCGTGGTCGAGGTTGCCGGCGGCGGCCACGACGATGTTGGCCGGCCGGTAGCACGAGGCCCAGTAGCCGTGGATCTGGTCGCGGCCCATCGCCGAGATCGTCTGGGCGTCGCCGAGCACCTGCCGGCCCAACGGGTGCTCGGGGAACATCGCCTCGTGCAGCACGTCGTGCACGAGGTCCGACGGGTCGTCCTCGTGCATGAGGATCTCCTCGAGGATCACCTGGCGCTCGGCCTCGATCTCGTCGGGACGGAACGCCGGCGACCACATGATGTCGGAGAGGATGTCGAGGCCGAGCTCGACGTCGAGGTCGACGAGCCGCGTGTAGAAGGCCGTGTACTCCTTGGTGGTGAAGGCGTTCATCTCGCCGCCCACGGCGTCGACCGCGTCGGCGATCTCCTTGGCGGTGCGCGTGTCGGTGCCCTTGAACAGCAGGTGCTCGAGAAAGTGCGACACGCCCGCCACTTCCGGCTCCTCGTCGCGCGAGCCCGCTGCGACCCAGAACCCGATCGTCGCCGAGCGGACGTCGGGCATCCGCTCGGTGAGGACCCGGAGCCCGCTGCCGACCTCCGTGAGGCGGATCTGGTCGGTGCGGCTCGCGCTCGCCACCTGACCTAGCGCCTGCTGCGGCGCGGTCCCCGGCGCGGCCCGTTGCCGCGGTCGCCACGCGGACCGCCGCCCGCGACCGGCTCGGGGCCGAGGTCGCCGAACTCGGCCCGCACCTCGGCGTCGAAGGAGTCCTCGAACGAGGCGACGTCGTCGCGTGCCGGTGCCGGGGAGTCGTCGCGCGACCGCGGCGCGGCCGCTTCGCCGTCGCCTTCAGGGAGGTCGGCCACCAGTGACAGGCTCACCTTGCCCTGGGGGTCGACGTCGTCGACGCGCACGGCGATCTCGTCGCCGAGGTCGAGCACGTCCTCCACCCGCTCGACACGCTTGCCCTTGCCGAGCTTGGAGATGTGCAGCAGGCCGTCGCGCCCCGGGAGGATGTTGACGAAGGCGCCGAACTTGGTGATGTTGACCACCTTGCCCGTGTAGGTCTCGCCGATCTCCGCTCGGGGTGGGTCGAGGATGAGCTCGATGCGCCTGCGGGCCTCGTCGACGACCGAGCCCTCCTTGGCGCCGATCGTGACCGTGCCGACGGTGCCGTCGTCGTCGACGTTGATGTCCGCGCCGGTCTCCTGCTGGATGGTGTTGATGACCTTGCCCTTGGGCCCGATCACCTCGCCGATCTTGTCGAGCGGGATCTCGAAGCTG
>VAXF01000006.1:9452-12387 GCA_005888395.1 Actinomycetota bacterium
TGAAGTCCATGTCACCGAACGCGTCCTCGGCGCCGAGGATGTCGGTGAGCGTCGTGTAACGGCCTTCGGCGAAGACGAGCCCCATCGCGATGCCCGCGACCGGCGCCTTGATGGGAACGCCCGCGTCCATGAGCGAGAGGGTCGACCCACACACCGACGCCATCGACGTCGACCCGTTGGACGACAGCACCTCGGACACGAGTCGCAGCGTGTAGGGGAACTCGTCCGCGCTCGGCACCACGGGGAGCAGCGCGCGCTCGGCCAGGAGCCCGTGGCCGATCTCCCGGCGCTTCGGGCTGCCGACGCGGCCCGTCTCGCCGTTGGCGTACGGCGGCATGTTGTAGTGGTGCATGTAGCGCTTGGAGTCGTCGATGCCGATCGTGTCGAGCATCTGTGCCAGACGCGGCATCGCGAGCGTGGTGACGTTGAGTACCTGGGTCTCGCCCCGCTGGAACAGCCCCGATCCATGAGCGGTGGGGATGAGGCCGACCTCGGCGTGCAGCGGGCGGATGTCGGCCGGCCCGCGTCCGTCGATGCGCAGACCGTCCTCGACGATGCGCCTGCGCACCGCCTTCTTGGTGAGCGACCGGACCGCGGACTTGATCTCCTTCTCGCGTCCCTCGAACTCGGCCGACAGCTCCTCGACGATCGCCTTCGTGGCCTCGTCGGTGGCGGCGTTGCGCTCGGCCTTCGGGACGATGGTGATGACGTGCGCGACGCGGTCGGTGCCGACGGCCTCCACCCGCTTCCACACGTCGTCGCCGTAGTCGTGCTGGGGCTCGTAGGCGATCGTCGGCTTGGGCCCGCCCGCCTTCTCGACCAGCTCGCGCTGGGCCTCGATGGACTGGCGGATCCAGCTCTTGCACTCCTCGAGCCCGCCGGCGAGGACGTCCTCGGTGACCTTGGGCGCGCCCTGTTCGTAGAGCTTCCAGGCGTCCTCGGTGCCGCTCGCCTCGACCATCATGATGGCGATGTCGCCTTCGGCGTTCTCGCGCCCGGCGACGACGAGCTCGAAGGTCGACTCGTCGCCCTCCTGGTAGGTCGGGTGAGGCAGCCAGCTCCCCTCGACCGTCCAGGCGATGCGGACCGCGCCGATCGGGCCGTCGAAGGGGATGCCGGAGAGCATCAGCGCCGCCGAGGCCGCGTTGATGGCGAGCACGTCGTGGGGATTGGCCTGGTCGGCGCCCATGATCGTGCCGACGACCTGGGTCTCGTTGCGGTACCCGTCGGGGAACGACGGCCGCAGCGGCCGGTCGATCAGGCGGCAGGTGAGGATGGCCTGGTCGGTCGGTCGGCCCTCGCGCCGGAAGAACGAGCCCGGGATCTTGCCCGCGGCGTACATCCGTTCCTCGATGTCGACGGTGAGGGGGAAGAAGTCGATGCCCTCGCGCACGCCCTTGTCGGCGTTGGCGGTGACGAGCACGACGGTGTCGCCGATGCGGCCGACGACCGCACCCTGGGACTGCGGGGCGAGCTTGCCGGTCTCGAACGAGAGCGTCCGGTCGGTGCCCGTGATCGGGCGGGAAACGGAAATGACGTCAGCCACAGTGGCTGCTCCTTGTCGTCTGGGCGGCCGCCGGCCAGTTCCCAGTCGGCGGGCACCCGGCGGTGGCCCGGTACCCGGCGACTGGCAGCTGACGCGTGCGCGCCGCAGTTGGGTGGTGCTAGCGGCGAATGCCGAGGCGGGCGATGAGTGCCCGGTACCGCTCCACGTCGTTCTTCCTGACGTAGTCGAGCAGCCGGCGGCGACGGCCGACGAGCATGAGCAGGCCACGACGGCTGTGGTGGTCCTTCTTGTGTGACTTCAGGTGCTCGGTGAGGTGGTTGATGCGCCCCGTGAGGAGCGCGACCTGTACCTCCGGAGACCCGGTGTCGGTGTCGTGGACGCGGTACTCGGTGATCGTCGTCGCTTTGTCGGGCATGCAGTGGCTCGTTCTCGGTTCTCGCCTGAGAGGTCGGACACCTGCACGTTCCTCGTCCGCGATGCTAGCAGCCGCCCTCGGTAGCGTCGTTTCCGTGCCTGAGCTCCTGCGGGTGACCCGCTCCTGCGCGATCCCCTTCGACGAGCTCGAGTGGCGCTTCAGCGGCTCGGGCGGGCCGGGCGGCCAGCACGCCAACACCTCGAACACGCGGGTCGAGGTCCGCTTCGACGTCGCCTCGTCGCCGTCGCTCGGGCCCCGGCAGCGGGCCCGCCTGCTCGAGCGCCTCGGCCCGCTCGTGCGGGTGGTGGCCAGCGACGAGCGCTCCCAGGTCCGCAACCGCGAGCTGGCGCTCGAACGCCTGCGGTCGCGGCTGGCCGAGGCGCTACGGGTGCAGCGCGAGCGCCGCCCGACGGCTCCGACGCGCTCGTCGCGGGAGCGCCGGCTGGAGGACAAGCGCCGACGGGCCGAGCGCAAGCGCCTGCGCAAGCCGCCCGCGAACGGCTTCTGACAAACGCTCAGGACAGGGCCTGGCGCGTCGCTTCGACGTCTCGAGTCATCTGCTCCACGAGCGCCTCGGGTGATTCGAAGCGCTCCTCGGCCCGCAGCCGTGACACGAACTGGACGCGTGCGAGCTCGCCGTAGAGGTCGCCGTGGAAGTCGAGCAGGTGGGCCTCGAGCACCGGCTCGGCGCCCTCGTAGAACGTCGGCCGGCGGCCGAACGAGATCGCGGCCTTGTGTCGCGACCCGTCCGGGCGCACGTACCACCCCGCGTAGATCCCCTCTGCCGGCAGCTGGATCTCGGGCGCCACCGTGACGTTCGCGGTCGGGAAACCGAGCTGGGTGGCGCCTCGCCGGGCATCGCCCTCGACCACGCCTCGCACCTCGTGAGAGCGGCCGAGCATGCGGGCCGCGGTGGGCAGGTCGCCTCGCGCCAGCGCCACCCGGATCGCAGTCGACGAGAGCTCGTCCGGAAGACCGGGCAGCCGCACGAGCGGGAGCCCGTCGACGCCGAA
>VAXF01000006.1:12503-22070 GCA_005888395.1 Actinomycetota bacterium
CTCTCACGCGACCTCTGCTCGTCGAAGTGGACGACGAGGCAGTAGTCGAGACCGGTGGACGCGAGAAGCTCGAGGCGCTGGTCGAGGTCGGTGAGCAGCTTGGGAGCGGACTCGGGCCGCACGACGAAGGCCGGGTGCCGGTCGAAGGTGACCACCGCCGACACGCAGCCCTGCTCGGCGGCCCGCCGCCGGACCTCGGCGATCACAGCCCGATGGCCGAGATGGACGCCGTCGTAGGCGCCGATGGTGACGACCGACCCCGACGCGGGCTTCGGGCACGCCGCCGGATCAGTGATCACCTCCATGATTTGGAGGCTACAGAGAGGCAACGACGACGGCGGGCCTGCCGTCCTCGTACACGGCGAGGAGCGCGCCCGACTCGTCGAGAACCGCGCATGCATCCCCTCGCCCGATGTCGACCGGACGACCGTGCCCGACCTGCACGGCGGTCGCGGCGTCGACGACGACGTGCGGGTAGTCGCGCATGGTCTCGGTGGGGCTCAGCACCTCGAGGGCGTCGAGCGGATGGGCATCTGCGACGGTGAACGAGCCGACGGCCCGCCGGCGCAGGTTGCGCAGGTGCGCGCCGCCGCCCAGCGCGGCGCCGAGGTCGGCGGCCAGACTCCGAACGTAGGTGCCCGACGAGCACTCGACGTCGGCCCGGAAGACACCGGGCTCTCCCGTCGGCGCGAGGTCGAACCGGCTCACTGTCACGCGCCGCGCCACGCGCTCGACATCGAGTCCCTGCCGCGCCAGCGCGTGGAGCCGCCGCCCACCGACCTTCACCGCCGACACCATGGGCGGCACCTGTTCGATCTCGCCCAGGAAGCGCCCCGCCGCCGTGCGCACGTCGTCGGCCGAGACCGAGCTCATGTCGTGCTCGGCCGTCACCTCGCCCGCCGCGTCGAGCGTGGCGGTCTCGATGCCCAGCACCACCTCGCACTCGTACGACTTCGGTAGTGCCGACAGGAACCGGAGGAGGCGCGTCACCCGCCCGAGGCCGACGAGGAGAACACCGGTGGCGTCGGGATCGAGCGTGCCGGCATGGCCGACGCGCTTCTGGCCGAAGATGCCCCGGCACTTGGCCACGACATCGTGCGAGGTCCAAGCCGCCGGCTTGTCGACGACCGCCAGGCCGTCGGTCACGACGCCGTCGGTCACGACGCGAGCGGGATGTGCTCCCTGATCGCCTCGAGCGTCTCGTGCAGCGGGCGCGCCGAGGTGAAGCCCGCCGCGAAGCGGTGGCCACCACCTCCGAACTCGGTGGCGATGGCGCCCACGTCGACTCCCTCTTCGCGCCCGCCTCCCGGGCGGGCGTGGGAGATCGCCCGCAGGGAGACGCGCACGCCCTCGGGCGTCTCCTTGAGCACGCACGACACCTCGGCCTCGGAGACGCGGCGCACCAGGTCGATCAGGCCCTCGGTCTCCTCGATGGTCACGTCGAAACGAGCGAGGTCGTCGGCCGTTACCCACGTGGCGACGAAGCGCCGCTCATGGTCGAGCTCGGCTCGCGCCAGCGCCACCGCCACAAGCTGGAGATAGGCGAAGCGGTGCTCTTCGAAGAGCTGGCGGGTGATGTCGGCGATGGGGAGGTCGAAGCTGGCCAGCTCTTGCGCCAGGCCGAAGATCTCGGGGGTGGTGTTCGAGTACTGGAAGCGCCCGGTGTCGCTGACGACGCCGGTGTAGAGGCAGAGCGCAGCGTCGCGGGTGAGTGGCCAGCCGAGACGACGCGCCAACCGGCGCACGATCACCGCGGACGCGGCCGCGTCGGGGTCGACGACGTTGATCGACCCATAGCGGTCGTTGGTGGCGTGATGGTCGAGGACGATGAGCTCACCCGCCGCCCGCGCGGGGGCTGCCAGGTCGCCGAGCCGCTCGATCGAGCCGCAGTCGAACGTGACCATCACCTCGGGCGCGGTCGGGAAGTCGGCGGGCTTGGTGGTGATGTCGAGGCCGGGCAGGAACGTGTAGTGCGGCGCGACCACGAAGGGCTCCGACCACGACGCCACCGATGGGCGGCCGTTCGCGCGGCACAGATGATGCATGGCGAGCATCGAGCCGAGGGCGTCTCCGTCTGGCCCGACGTGGCACGCGAGCGCGATCGAGTGGGCACCCTCGATCGCCACCGCCGCCCGGTCCAGCTCCGTCCTCACGTCCCGCTCCCATGGAGACCGCGCAGGATGTCCTCCACCCTGTCACCCGTTGCTACCCCAGGATCGGCGCGGAACTCCAACTCGGGCGTGCGCTTCAGACGTGCCTGACGGCCGACAGCGGCCTGCAGCCGGACCCGGTGCTCCCCCAGCGCAACGGTCGCCTCTGGCGAGAGCGACGAGAACCACACACGGGCATGACGGAGATCGGGGTCCACCGTCACACCGGTGACGGTGCTCATCCCGACCCGGTCGTCGTCGATGCGCTCGAGCTCGTCGGCGATGACCTCCCGGAGGAGCTCGTTGACGCGCGCTACACGTGGGTAGCGGCGGTCAGGCATCGGTCTCCAGCCACGTACGGGTGGCGGCGAGGACATCGACGCCGGGCTGGGCCCAGACGAAGCGCTCGACCTCGTCGAGCACGTCGACGACGTGGCCCTGGTTCGCGGCCACGGCGGCGACCCCGATGCTCACCCGCTGCCACTGCTCGTGGTGGTCGACCTCGGCGGCCGCGACCGAGAAGCGGTGCCGCATGCCCTCGACGATGGGCTTCACCACCGCACGCTTCGCCTTCAACGACCGGCTCTCCGGAATGTGCAGCTCGATCTCCAGTGCGCCCACGTACACGCGGGCCTCCCGCTCAGGTGCGCGGTATCTCGCGCTCCTCGTAGGTCTCGATGACGTCGCCCTGCTTGAGATCCTGGAAGTCGGAGAGGCCGATGCCGCACTCGAAGCCTGACTGCACCTCGCGCGCGTCGTCCTTGAAACGCTTGAGCGAGGTGATCGTGCCCTTCCAGATCACGACGCCCTCACGCAGGAAGCGCACCTTCGACCCGCGCGTGATGGTGCCGTTGCGCACGTAGCACCCGGCCACCGCGCCGACGCGCGGCACACGGAAGATTTCCCGGACCTCGGCCTCACCGGTGACGATCTCCTCGAACTCCGGCTTGAGCATTCCGACCATGGCGCTCTCCATGTCTTCGAGCACCTGGTAGATGATCTCGTAGGTCCGGATGTCGACCTTCTCGGCCACGGCGAGCTCGCGTGCGTTCCGGTCGGGCCGCACGTTGAAGCCGATGATCGTGGCGGTGGACGCGGCCGCCAGCTGGACGTCGCTCTCGCTGATGCCGCCAACGCCGCGGTGCACGAACGACAGCTTCACCTCGTCGCGCTCGAGCTTCTTGAGTGACTCTGTGAGCGCCTCGAGCGACCCGTGCACGTCGGCCTTGAGGATGAGGTTGAGCGTGGCGGTCTCGCCCCGCTGGATCTGCTCGAAGATGTCTTCGAGCCGCACACCTGTGCCGATGACCGAGCTCGAACCGGCCAGACCCGCGTAGCGGTACCGCTGCTCGCGTGCCTCGGCGATGATGCGCGCTGTCTTGTCGTCGGGCGCGACTCGGAAGTCCTCCCCCGCGTTCGGGACACCCGATAGGCCGAGGACCTGGACCGGCGTGGCCGGCAGTGCCTCCTTGACCTGGTCGCCGCGGTCGTCGAGCAGGGCCCGCACCCGGCCCCACGAGGCGCCGGCGACGATCGGGTCGCCCACCCGCAGGGTGCCGCGCTCGACGAGCACGGTGGCGACGGGGCCGCGGCCCACGTCGAGGTTGGCCTCGAGGACGACGCCGCGCGCCGGCGCCTCGGGATTGGCCGCCAGCTCCTCGACATCGGCGACGAGCAGGAGCTGCTCGAGCAGCTCCTCGATGCCCTGCCCCGCGAGCGCCGACACCTCGACCGTGATGGTGTCGCCGCCCCAGTCCTCGGGCACCAGCCCCTGCTCGGTGAGCTGCTGCTTGACCCGGTTCGGATCGGCGTCGTCGCGGTCGATCTTGTTGATGGCCACCACGATCGGCACGTCGGCCGCCTTGGCGTGGTTGACGGCCTCGATCGTCTGGGGCATGACGCCGTCGTCGGCCGCCACCACGAGCACGACGATGTCGGTGACGTCGGCGCCACGGGCGCGCATGGCCGTGAACGCCTCGTGGCCGGGCGTGTCGATGAAGGTGATCAGCCGGCCGTCCTTCTCGGTCTGGTACGCGCCGATGTGCTGCGTGATGCCACCGGCCTCGCCCGCGACCACGTTGGCCTCGCGGATGCGGTCGAGCAGCAGCGTCTTGCCGTGGTCGACGTGTCCCATGACGGTGATGACCGGCGGGCGCGGCCGCAGGTCGGCCTCGTCGTCGTCGTCGCTGAACAGGGCCTGGAGCTCGGCCTCCTGCTCCTGGCCCGGCTCGACGAGCAGCACGTCGGCGCCCACCTCGGCCGCGAACAACTCGACCATGTCGTCGCTGAGCGACATCGTGGCCGTGACCATCTCGCCCTGCTGGAGCAGGAACCGCACCACGTCGGCGGCGGTGCGGTTGAGCTTCGGGCCGAGGTCCTGTGCGGTGGAGCCGCGCTCGACGATGATCTCGCCCTCGGGCACCGGCGCCTCGCTGGGCGTGTACGTCGTGAGCTGGGTCGGCTCGAGCTCCTCGAAGCTGCGCCTACGGCGACGGCGGCGCTGCGGGCGCGGCCGTCCCCCACCGGGGCCGCCGCGACCGCCGGGACCGCCGCCCGGCCCACCGCGGCCGACGCCGGCGCCGGGCACCTGGCTGCGCGGGAACTGCCCACCGCCGGGGCGGCCCGTGTAGCCGCCGGGCCGGCCCGCGCCGAACCCACCTGCCGGACGGCCCGCGCCACCACCGGGCGGCCGGCCGGCACCGGCGCCCGCGCCTGCGGGACGGCCACTCGGGCCACCGGGGCCACGCGTGCCGGGCGCGGGCGGGCCCGTGCGCCCGGCCGGTGAACGCGAGCCCGGCGGGGGCGGGATGGGCTTGCCGGTGGCCGAGCGCGGATAGCTCGGCGGGGGCGGGATGGGCTTGCCGGTGGCCGAGCGCGGCGGCGGGGCGGGGCCGTCGGGGCGGGCGGAAGGGGCCGGCGCCTCCGCGGGACCGGTGGTCGCGGCCGGCGCCTCGGGCGCGGGCCGCTGCGGCGCGGCGGCAGGCGGCTGGGCGGCCGGGGCGGCTGCGGGGCGCGGTGCCGGGCGAAGGGGTGGGAGGCGGTCGAGGTCGGGCTGCTCGCTGGCCGGCCGGCTGACCACCAGACGATGGGTCGGGTCGGGCGCCCGCTCGCTCACGGGCGCCGGGGTGGGCGCGACCTCGGGCGCGGGGCCCGCCGGCTCGGCCTCGTCGGCGGGCGCCGCCTCCGTGGCCGCCGCCGGCTTCTTGGCCCGCCCGGAGGGGCGGGCCGGCGACGGGGCCGGCTCCTCCGGCTGAACGGCGCGCCGCAGTCCCTCGCGGTCGGCCTTACGGCGGACGCGGTCGGCCTGTGCCTCCTCGATGCTCGAGGAGTGGCTCTTGGCGCCGATCCCGAGCGACTCGCAGAGATCGAGGGTCTCCTTGTTGGGGAGCCCCAGCTCACGAGCCAGCTCGTAGACCCGGATCTTCGACGGCACTACCTTCGGTATTCCTCTCTTGTTCCTGTTTCAGGCCCTGTTCCTGTTTCAGGCCCCGTGGTCGCGCAACCCTTCATCCTCGCACGCTCAGCCACGGCGGCGCGTAGCCCGGTGACCGCCTCCGGGGTGATCTCGGCCCGCAGCGCACGGGGGAAGGCCCGCTTACGGGCGGCGAGGTCGACACATGCGAGCGATCCTGCGCACAGCCACGCGCCTCGCCCGGGAAGGTCTCGGCCGATCACCAGCGTACCGTCGGGGCGCCGCACCACCCGCTGGAGCTCGCCGGGCGGAGCCGTCCGGCGGCAGCCGATGCACGTGCGCAGTGGCGCTATCCGCCCGCCTCCCCCTCGTCGACGACGACGTGGACGGCGACCTCCTCGGCCGCCGGCGCCGTCTCCTCGACCGTGACCTCGAGCTCGATCTCAGGGTCGGCCTCCGGTGCGGGCTCGAGCACCGCGTCTGCCTCCCCGGCCGGTGGGCTCAGCTCTGCCTCCCCGGCCGGCGGGCTCTGTCCTGTCTCCTGGTCCGACGGGCTCTGTCCTGCCTCCCCGGCCGGCGGGCCGGCGGCCCACTGCTGGGCCGACACGCCCTCGCCGCCCTCGGCCGGCTTCCACACCATCTCGCCCGTGGCCTCGTCCTTGACCCATTCGCCCTCGGCCCATTCCTCGCCCTCGTAGGCGGCGGCCTCCTCGGCGAGCTGTGTCTCGCTCTTGATGTCGACGCGCCACCCGGTGAGCCGGGCCGCCAGCCGCGCGTTCTGGCCCTCCTTGCCGATCGCGAGCGACAGCTGGTAGTCGGGCACGATCACCTCGGCGGTGCCGGTGTCCTCGTCGATGCGGACCTCCTTGACCCGCGCCGGCGAGAGCGCCTTCATCACGAAGTCGACCGAGTCTTCGGAGAAGGGGACGATGTCGACCTTCTCGCCCCGGAGCTCGTTCACGACCATCCGTACGCGCGCGCCACGGGCGCCGACGCATGCCCCCACCGGGTCGACGTTGGCGTCGTTGGACCAGACCGCGATCTTCGTGCGGTGGCCCGGCTCGCGGGCCACGGCCTTGAACTCGACGATGCCGTCGCTGATCTCGGGCACCTCGAGCTCGAACAGGCGCTTGATCAACCCGGGATGCGTGCGGCTCACGACGATCTGGGGCCCCTTGCTCGTCTTGCGCACCTCGACGATGTAGGCCTTCAACCGGGCGCCGTGCTCGTAGCGCTCGTAGGGCACCTGCTCGGCCTGCGGCAGCAGCGCCTCGACCTTGCCCAGGTCGAGCAGGGTGTAGCGCTGGTCGTTCTGCTGGATGATCCCCGTGACGATGTCGCCCTCGCGGCCCGCGTACTCCTCGTACTTCATCTCGCGCTCGGCCTCGCGGATGCGCTGGAGGATCACCTGCTTCGCGGTCTGGGCGGCGATGCGGCCGAAGTCGTCGGGCGTGTCCTCCCACTCGCGCACGACATTGCCGTCTTCGTCGAGCTCCTGGGCGTAGACGTGCATCTCGCCGCTCTCGGGGTCGATCGTGACGACCGCCTCCTCGGCGGCGTCGGGGATGCGCTTGTAGGCGGAGACGAGCGCGTTGGCGAGCGCGTCGAGGAGCGTGTCCATCGACACGCCCTTCTCGCGCTCGATGACCTGGAGCGCCTCCATCAGCTCGAAGTTCATGACGCCTTCTTGTTCTTGGAGATCGGCTTGGCCGGCGAGCCCCAGGTGAACGTGGTGCGGGCCCGCTCGATGTCGGCGTAGGGGATGCGGCGGCCCGCGACCACCACTCCCTCGTCGTCGGCCGCCTCGAGGCGGCCCTCGAGCCGGCGCTCTTCGCTGCCCGGCGTGGTCTTCACAGTGACGTCGGCGCCGACGCTGTGCCGGAAGTGGGCCGGTGTGCGCAGCGAGCGCTCGAGGCCGGGGCTCGAGACCTCGAGGGTGTAGCGGCCAGGCACCGGATCGGCCCGGTCGAGGGCGCCGGAGACGACCCGGGTGGCCTCGGCGAGGGCGTCGAGGTCGACGCCACCGTCACGGTCGACGGTGACCCGCAGCGTCGAGCCCGCATGCTCGACGTCCCAGAGGCGCAGACCCGCGCCGGCGAGCAGGGGCTCGACCAGCTCGCGGACGTGCTCGGTCACGCTCAGGCCGGCCACCTCCTCTCGTCGTTCCGGCAAACAAAAGCGTGGGCAACCGCCCACGCTCCGACCACCACCCCGTTAAAGCACTACTAGAACGCCGAAAGTATAGCTCCGGTGCCCCTCAGTACGCCCTCGCGATAACGGCGAAAAGCCCGCTTTCGTCCACCGACTCGGGCAGGCCGCCGTCGGCGCGTTGAAGGCATCGAACCGTCACGCCGGCCTCCGCCAGCCGGTCCTCGGCGTCGCCGGACCCGTCCCATGCCAGCCGCGAGAACCCGCGCTGCGCGGCATCGCGCGCGGCGTCGAGGGACTCCGCGTCGACCGTGTTCGTGTCCCGTCGCGCCACCGCCTGCTCGTAGAGCGTCGTCTGGATCTCGTCGAGCAGCGCCGTCACCCGGCCCGCGACACCTGCCAGCGGCACCGTCTCCTTCGCCGTCGTGTCGCGGCGGACCAGGCTCACGGTGCCCGCCGTTGCGTCGCGGGGCCCGAGCTCGAGACGCACCGGCACTCCCTTCAGCTCCCACTCGACCGCGCGGCGGCCGAAGGTCACGTCGACACGGGCGTCGAGCTCGACACGCACGCCGGCGCCGGCCAGCTCATGTCGCAGGGCGGCGGCGCGCTCCCCGGCGCCGTCCTCGTCGCGCACGAGCAGCACCACCGCCTGCACCGGCGCCAGCCGGGGCGGCACTCGGAGGCCGCCGTCGTCGCCGTGGGCCATGATCAGCGCGCCGACGAGCCGGGTCGACACGCCCCACGACGTCTGCCATGCGAACTCCTGGTCGCCGCTCTCGGTCAGGTAGGTGATGCCGAACACGCGGGCGAAGTTCTGGCCGAGGACATGGCTCGTGCCCATCTGGAGCGCCTTCCGGTCGCCCATCATCCCCTCGATCGCATAGCTGGCAACGGCCCCGGCGAACTTCTCTCGATCGGTCTTGAGCCCGGCGAAGACCGGGACGGCCATCACGTTCACCACGAAGTCCTCGTAGACCTCGCGCAGGATGCGCAGCGCGTAGGCGCGGGCGTCGGTGTCGGTGGCGTGGCAGGTGTGGCCCTCCTGCCAGAGGAACTCGGTCGTGCGCAGGAAGAGGCGCGGCCTCAGCTCCCAGCGCACGATGTTGGCCCATTGGTTCAGCAGGAGCGGCAGGTCGCGGTAGCTCTGCACCCACTTCGCGAAGTAGGCGTCGATCATCGTCTCGCTCGTGGGCCGCACGACCGCGGCCTCCTCGAGCTTCTTGCCGCCGGCGTGGGTGACCACCGCAAGCTCGGGGCTGAACCCCTCGACGTGCTCCTGCTCGCGTTCGAGGTAGCTCTGGGGGATGAACAGCGGGAAGTACGCGTTGGCCGCGCCCGCGTCCTTGATGCGCCGGTCGAGCTCGGCCTGCATCCGCTCCCAGATCGCGTACCCGTAGGGCCGGATGACCATCGTTCCCCGCACCGGCCCGTTGTCGGCCAGCTCGGCCTTGGCCACCACGTCCTGGTACCAGCGCGGGAAGTCCTCCGCCTGCGGCGTGAGGACGGGGGCCTTCGCCATCGCCGAGCGAGGCTAGCGCCCACCCCTCCCCGTTCTGGGTCGATATCCGCTCGTGATCACAGGCGGATATCGACCCAGAACGCTCAGAGGGTGAGGTCCTTCTTGATGAGCTCCACGCGCTGCTCGACGGCGTTGGGGTCGTCGCCCTTCTGCTCGAGCAGGGCGGCGCGGTCGGCCTCGGCCTCGGCGGCGGCGCCGCTGTCGGCGTTGGCCAGCCGGGCCTCGAGCCCCTCCTTCACCAACGCCTCGGCCTCGGCGACGAGCGCCTCCACCATCTCGTCCTCCGGGACGACCCGCACGACCTGGCCCTTGATGAACAGGTGCCCGCGCCGGCGTCC
>VAXF01000007.1 GCA_005888395.1 Actinomycetota bacterium
CGACGGTCTCGCTGTTTGACCCCTGCCTCTTACAGTACTTCTGGTTATACGTGAACAACGGCCTCAAGCTGGTGCAGCTCCGCTTCTACCAGAACGGCTAGTTCTCAGTCGGCGGACGCAGACGAGGGAGGGGGCGCCCACACCCCTCCCTCGGTGCGCGTCATAGGCTCGGTCGCGTGTTGGGGTCTGGCGACCGTGCGCCCTCGTTCTCGCTCGACGGCGTGGCCGACCCGTGGTCCGACGGGCCGGCAGTGCTCGTCTTCTTCAAGGTCACCTGCCCCGTTTGCCAGCTGGCGGCGCCCAAGGTGCAGCTGCTCGCCGACGGCGGCGCGAGGGTCGTCGCTGTCGGCGAGGACCCGCCGGAGAAGCTCGAGAAGTACGCGGCGAAGTACGGGCAACGGGTGCCGACGGTCAGCGAAGACCCGCCCTACGCGGTTTCCGAGGCCTTCGGCCTCGACGCGGTCCCGACCGTGATCCTCGTCGGTACCGACGGCGTGATCGCCGACGCCGTCGCGGGTTGGGACCGCGACGGCTGGAACCGGGTGGCGGCGGCCGCGGGCACGCGCCCGGTGTCCGAAGCGGGCGACGGGCTGCCCGCGTTCCGGCCCGGCTGAGGCAGCCGCAACAAGCACTGACGCGGTCGCGTCAGGTCGCAGGGGCCACGGCGGGCGGGGCGATCACGTCGCCCGGCGCCGAGGCGGGCTCGTCGAGGGTGCGCAGCACCTCCGGCCTGAGCCCGGCCACGCCGGCCACGACAGCGAGGAACAGTGCCGCGGTTCCGGCGGTGACGACCCGCAGGCTGACGTGGTCGCCCAGCGTGCCCTGAATGACCAGGCCCAGCGGGTAGACGGTGCCCAGCGCCACCATGAACAGGCTCATCACGCGGCCGCGGTAGGCGTCGGACACGCGCAGCTGCACGGCCGTGCTCAACCCGGACAGCACCCCGATGTAGCCGGCGCCGACGAGGAAGAGGCTCACGGCCGCGGTGGGAAGCGTCGGGCTCACGGCGTAGAGCAGGACCAGGAACGGCATCACGACGAGGCTGGCCACCAGTAGCCGCCGCCGTCCGTAGCGCGCCGCGAGTGGGGTGATCAGGAGCGCGCCGCCCACCGCACCGAGGCCCTGTGCGGTCACGAGGGTCGCAGTCGCGCCCTCACCCTCGTGAAGCAGCTTCAACGCCACCGCCGGTATCAGGCCGATGAAGGGAGACACCAGCAGCGCGGTCACGCCGATCAGCGCGATCGCCGTCCGGCAGCCGGGATCGGCCCACGCGGCGCGGGCACCGGACGCGATGCGGCTCCACATCCGCCCCTCCTCGGCGGCGACCTCGAGTGGCGGGACTCGCACGAGCAGGAGGGCGATGATCACGGCGAAGAACGAGATGGCATTGAGTGCGAAGGCGAGCGTGTAGGAGCCGAGCACGAGCACGAGTCCGGCGAGCGCGGGGCCGACGACGCGGCCGAAGTTCCACTGTGCGGACCCGAGGGCGATGGCACCGAGCAGGTCCTCCCGTGGCACGAGGGCAGGTACCAGTGCCTGGTACGAAGGGAAGCCGAGGGCGGTCATGACGCCGCCCGCGAGGACGGTGAGCGTCACGGCGACGGGTGAGTCGTGGTGGATCGCCGCCAGCACGGCGAGCACGGTGGCGAACGCCGTCTCGCCGACAGTGGTCAGCAGGAGGAGCATGCGCCGGTCGACGCGGTCGGCCATGGCCCCGCCGATCGGCGTGAGCAGGCCCATGGGAAGGAAGGCGGCCGCCGCGTTAGCTGCGTGACCAGCACGCTGACGGCCAGCGTCTGCATCCACGAGCCGATGTTCGACACCATGCCGCCGAACCACACCAACGCGAAGTTGCGGTGGCGCAGCGGACGGAACGACGCGAAGCGAGTGGCGCTCACTCCTCGACCGAGGGGTCGACGTAGCGGGACTCGAGCTCGTAGTGGCGGTCGAGGCCGACGACGCGGTTGAAGTCCTCGAAGCTGGTGAGCAGGTCGAGATGGTCGCGCAGCGAGCCGTGCTCCTGGAGCGTCTCATAGGCCGTCGCCATCGCCTTTGCCGCGGCGTACAGACCGGTGAGGGGCGACACGATGAGGTCGTAGCCGAGGTCGTGCAGCTCGTCGGGGGTGAGGAGGGGCGTCTTGCCCGCCTCGATCATGTTCGCCACCCGCACGACGCCGGGCACGGCCGCGGCCACGGCCTCGAGCTCCTCGATCGACTCGGGTGCCTCGACGAAGATGGCATCGGCGCCGAGCCCAGCGGCCATGCGCGCTCGTTCGCACGCTTCGTCGATGCCCACCGCGGCGCGTGCGTCGGTGCGGGCGACCAGGAAGAGCTTGTCTCGATGGTCGACGACGGCTCGCAGCTTGGCCAGCCACTCGTCGCGGGGAACGACGCGCTTGCCGGCCATGTGCCCGCACTTCTTCGGCCACACCTGGTCCTCGAGGAAGATCCCCGCCGCGCCCGCGCCCTCGAGCAGCTCGACCGTGCGGATCGTGTTGAGCGGGTTCCCGTGGCCCGTGTCGGCGTCGACAACCACCGCGGTGCCGGGGATCGCGCGGCACACCCGCCGCGCGACCTCGGCCATCTCGGCCTGCGTGAGGTAGCCGAAGTCGGGCAGACCCAGCAGGGTCGCCGAGGTCGCATAGCCGGAGACGAAGACGACCTCGAAGCCGGCGTCGACGGCGAGCCGCGCCGACAGGGCGTCCCAGACCCCCGGCATCAGCACGGTTGTCCCGTCCGCCAGCAACGAGCGCAGCCGGTCCCCGTTCACGTTCAGCCTCCGCGCCGGCTGAGCTCTTGCAACGGCGCGCCCGCGCGGTCCGCGGCCGGAGCCTCGTGCTCAGGCCGCAGGCTCGACCAGTAGACCGCCACCATCGCCGCGACCGGTACCCACATGAGGAAGGCGGCGCCGCCGATCGTGTCGGCGCCGATGACGAAGGCCACGATGGCGAGATGGAAGACCTGCACCTTGTACGTCAGCAACGCGATCGCGTGCGGATGGTGGCGGATGCCGTCGACCGGACGGTCGGGTTCGTCGCGTGCCAGACGGAACAGCACCGCTAGCAGCACGGCGGCGGTGAGCGTGAAGCCGAGCTGGCTCCCGAGCGGGAGCCCGAACCAGAAGCCGGGCCCGCGGTAGGCGAAGACCCGCCCCAGGTAGAACTTCTGGCCGAGCCGGCTGACCGGGTCGAGGATCCACAGCGCCCAGACCGCGAGCACCAACGCCAGCAACCACTCGTGCCACACGTGGCGGGCGCGCGTGCGCCACGGCCCCGACGCGAGCAGGCGCCCGCTCGCGAACGCGAAGTAGGCCATGAACGTGTAGCTGAGCGGCACCATCAGGGGCACGTCGCCGACGAACAGCTCCTTGCCACGCAGGTGCTGATTGAAGGTGTAGTGCGTGTAGGGGAACCCGATGTGCACCGATCCGTTCTCGGCCAGCGCGCCCACGGTGACGGCGACGATCGTGTAGATGGCCGTGCGACGCCAGCCGAGGTGTCGCACCGCTCGCCACGCGAACGTCAATCCGAAAAGCGTGACGTACCAGCGCCCGAAGACCGTCCCGGCGACCTCGTGCACGGTGTCGACGTTACCGCCGCCGTCGGTAGGCTGGCCTCTCCGTGGACACCGTGATCGAGGCTCGCGACCTGGCCAAGCGCTACGACAACCTCGAGGCCGTCAGAGGCGTGAGCTTCAGCGTCCAGCCGGGAGAGATCTTCGGGTTCCTCGGTCCCAACGGCGCCGGCAAGTCCACCACCATCAACATCCTCTGCACGCTGGCGCTGCCGACCGGTGGCGGGGCGAGCGTCGCGGGCTACGACGTGGTCAGCGCACCGCGCGAGGTGAGGCGGCGCATCGGGCTCGTCTTCCAGGACACCACGCTCGACGACTACCTCACCGCCACCGAGAACCTGCGCTTCCATGCAGAGCTCTACGGGGTGCCGTCGCACGTGATCGACGAGCGCGTGCACCAGGTCATGGACATGGTCGGGCTCTGGGAGCGACGAACCAGCATCGTGCGCACGTTCTCGGGCGGCATGAAGCGCCGGCTCGAGATCGCCCGCGGGCTGCTCCACTCGCCGCGGGTGCTCTTCCTCGACGAGCCCACAGTGGGCCTCGACCCCCAGACGCGCAGCACGATCTGGGCCTACATCCAGGAGCTCCGCCAGAGGGAGTCGATCACGATCTTCCTCACGACCCACTACATGGACGAGGCCGAGTACTGCGACCGCATCGCCATCATCGACCACGGCGAGATCGTCGTCGTCGACACGCCCGAGGCGCTCAAGGCGAGCATCGGCAAGGACCGGGTCGAGCTGCGCACGGCCGACGACAGCGTTGCCATCGCAGCCCTGCACGAGCACTTCGGTCTGGAGGCGACGCCGAGCGAGGGCGAAGTGGCATTCCACGTCGAGAAGGGCGAGGAGTTCGTCCCCCGGCTGTTCGCAGAGCTCGACGTGCCGATCCACTCGGTGCGGGTTGCGCGCCCGACGCTCGACGACGTGTTCATGTCCTACACGGGGCGCACCATCCGCGACGCCGAAGCGTCGGGTGCCGATCGCAACCGGGCCAACGTGTGGGTCCGGTCGACCAGGGCGCGCTGATGGCCGCGACCGACGTCGCCGCGGTCATCGGCGTGCGTGAGGCCGGCGGTGGGTTCGTCGACGACCTGCGGGCGGTGCGCGTGGTGTGGAAGCGCGAGCTCATCCGGTTCTTCCGCAACCGCATGCGCATCCTCACATCGCTCGCCCAACCGGTGCTGTTCCTGTTCGTGCTCGGCACGGGGCTGGCCCGGATGCTGCCCTCGGGCGGGCGCCATGTCGACTTCCGCACGTTCATGTTCCCGGGCGTCATCGCCATGACGATCCTGTTCTCGTCGATCTTCTCCGCCGTCTCGATCGTGTGGGACCGCGAGTTCGGGTTCCTGCGAGAGATGATGGTGGCGCCCGTGCGCCGGGGTGCCGTGCTGCTCGGCAAGTGCCTCGGCGGCGCCAGCGTCGCCACCCTCCAGGGGATCGTGATGCTGGTGCTCGCCGGGCTCGTGCACGTTCCCTACAAGCCGACGCTGCTCCTCACGCTGGTCGTCGAGATGGCGCTGATCGCGTTCGCCCTGACCGCGTTCGGCACGCTTATTGCGAGTCGCATGGCGCAGGTCGAGTCGTTCCAGGTCGTCATGCAGTTCTTCGTGCTGCCGATGTTCTTCCTGTCGGGCGCGGTGTTCCCGCTGCGGGGGCTGCCGCACTGGCTCTCGGCGCTCACCAAGGTCGACCCGCTGAGCTACGCGGTCGACCCGATGCGTCGCGCCATCTTCGGCCATCTGAAGGTGTCGGCGTCGCTGGCGCACACGCTCAACCCCGGGATGACCTGGAACGGGTGGCGGCTTCCGACGCTGTTCGAGCTGGCGATCGTCATCGTGCTCGGCTCGGGCATGCTGGCGCTGGCCGTGGTGCGGTTCTCGAAGCCGGATTAGTCGTAGGAGGAGGTCGCGGATGAGTCCCGAAGTGGTCAAGACGGAGGACGAGTGGCGTGAGGAGCTCACGCCCGAGCAGTACGAGGTGCTGCGGCGCAAGGGCACCGAGCCGGCGGGCACGGGCAAGTACGCGTACTCGAAGGACGACGGGATGTACCGGTGCGCGGCATGCGGGGCGGCGCTGTTCAGCTCCGAGGCGAAGTTCGAGTCGGGCACCGGCTGGCCCAGCTTCACCGAGCCCGCCGTCGCCGAGGCCGTCGAGCTGCACGAAGACCGCGGCCACGGCATGGTGCGCACCGAGGTCACCTGTCGGCGCTGCGGCGGCCATCTCGGCCATGTCTTCGACGACGGCCCCGGCCCCGACGGCCAGCGGTACTGCATCAACTCCGCCGCGCTCGAGCTCGAGCCGAAGACCTGAGGAGGTTCGCCACATGTGCCGGAGCATCGTGACGCTGCGCGGCGAGGAGCCCGCGACCGACGACGAGGTCCGTGGTGCCGCGCTCCAGTTCGTGCGCAAGATCAGCGGCTACCGCGCCCCGTCGAAGACGAACGAGGCCGCGTTCGAACGCGCCGTCGACGAGGTGAGCGCCGCCACCCAGCGTCTTCTCGACGGTCTCGTGACTCCTTCTCGCGCGCGACAGCCGGCGATGGCGAGGAGCCGTGTCGTCGCGCGCGAGAAGGCGCGAGCGTCGATCGTTTAGCCGCCGAGGACGTCAGGGGCCGGCGTGATCAAGCTGACGTTCGCCGTGCGCCGGCGCGCCGATGTCGACCCTGGCGAGTTCCACCGCTACTGGCGCGACGAGCACGGCCCGCTCGTGCGCTCGTTCCAGTCCGTGCTCGGCATCCGCCGGTATGTGCAGGTGCACCGCGTTGACACCCCGTTCAACGACGTTCTCCGGCAGAGTCGCGGCGCGCTCGAGCCGTTCGACGGAACGGCCGAGGTCTGGTGGGACGATCTCGAGTCGCTCGCTGCGGGCACGTCGACACCGGAAGGAGTTGCGGCAGCGCAGGCCTTGCTCGAGGACGAGGCCCGTTTCATCGATCTCGCTCGATCGGCGCTGTGGCTCGGCGAGGAGGTAGAGGTCATCGTCTGACCGCCTGACGCCGAACGCGGGAACGTTTTCGCGTTGCCGCTACGGCGGCGGAAGCTTGGACTTGGCGATGCAGATGGCGAGGTGGGCGTCGAGCACGGCCTTGCGGGTGGCGTCGGACAGGCCGGCATCCGCCTCGGCCGCGGCCTTGGCGCTGTCGCCGGCCTGCTCGAGCTCGATCACCGAGGTGCGCTCGTCGTCCTGCGACACCGCCTTGGCCGCTTTGTTGGCGAACTCCCCGACGACCGCGACCAACACCGGCGACGCCCCCCGATCGGCCTGCACCGCGCCGAGCGCAGCGTCGATCGTCGCCCTGATCTCGTGCAGCCGTTCCGCGGTGGTCGTCATGCCCGGGAGGCTACGCGCTTGCTGGCCAGCTAAGGCTCACGCGTGCGCTTTCCGTAGGTCCTGGGCCTTAGCTGGCAGCAAGCGCGAGCGCGTCGTCCCACGTCGCCCGATCGGCCAGCAGGCGGCGGTAGCCCATGAGCAGACGTGGCATCGAGAACGCGAGCGCGGCGGTCAGGCGGCCGTCGCGGCCGTAGAGAGCGACGAACTTGCGGTCCTCGACGGAGCCGTGGACGACGCGCACGAGATCGCCCGGCTCGGCGGCGCCGACGTACTGGATCTTGGTGTCGTACTGGTCGGACCAGAAGAACGGAACCGGCGCGAACGGTTCCGCGGCCGCCGGTCCGGCCAGCAGGTTCCGCGCTGCGGCCGTCGCCTGCTCGGTGGCGTTCGTCCAGTGCTCGACGCGCATCGACCGCCCGAACAGTGGGTTGTCCCATCGGGCCACGTCGCCCGCGGCGTAGATCCCCGGCGCCGACGCCGCGCACGTCGCGTCGCACACGACCCCGTCCTCGATCGCCAGTCCCGACGAGGCCAGCCAACCCGTCACCGGCGCGACACCAACCCCGACCACGATGACGTCGGCGTCGACCGCGCTCCCGTCGCTCAGCCGCACCCGCTCGACGCGGCCGTCGCCCTCGAGGCCCTCGACCCCGACGCCGCACCGCAAGTCGACGCCGTGGTCGCGGTGGAGCGCGCCGCACGCCCGGCCCATCTCCTCGCCGAGCCCGCGCGCGAGCGGTACGGGCAGCGCCTCGAGCAGGGTCACGTCGAGGCCGCGCTGCGACGCCGTGGCCGCGACCTCGGCGCCGATGAACCCGGCGCCCACGACGACGACCCGCGGCATGGCCTCGAAAGCAGCCCGCAGGGTGAGGCAGTCGTCGAGGGTGCGCAGGGTGTGGATGCCGTCGAGCTCCGGCGTGCCGGGAAGCAGCCGGGGCCGAGCGCCGGTGGCGACGATCAGCCCGTCGAAGCCCACGCGCTCGCCGCCGTCGAGCTCGACCGAGCGCTCGGTGAGGTCGAGCGAGGTCGCGTCCCGGCCGAGTCGCAGGTCGAGATCGAGCTCGTCCCACCGGTCGGACTCGCGCAGCACGATGCGATCCGGCTCCCAGTCGCCCTTGAGCACCTGCTTCGACAGCGGCGGGCGGTCGTAGGGCAGCCCGCGCTCGGCACCGACGAGCGTCAGGCGCCCGTCGTACCCGGCCTGCCGCAGCGTTTCGACGGCCCGCAGCCCCGCAAGCGAGGCGCCGACGACCACCACCCGCCGGAGTGGGTCAGCCCGCTCCGTTCTCGGCCTCGTCAAGACCCTGGGCCAGCGTGTTCCAGGACAAGGTCGCGCACTTGATCCGCACGGGGAACTTCACCACGCCCTGGAGAGCCTCGAGGTCACCGAGCGCCACGCCGGGTTCGGGCGCGATGGGCTCGTCGACGGGCTGCCCGTCGCCGTCGAGGCGCTGCTCGTGGATCGACATGAGCGACTTGAAGGCGCGGATGAGCTTGCGGGCCTCGTCGAGGCTCTTGCCCTTCACCGCCGACGACATCATCGACGCCGACGACTGACTGATCGAGCAGCCCTGGCCGTTGATGCGCACATCGTCGATGCGGTCGCCGTCGACGTCGAGGTAGACGACGACCTCGTCGCCGCAGAGCGGGTTGAAGCCTTCGACCCTGAGCGCTGGCGGTGACGTCAGCTCGCCTCGGTTCCGCGGGTTGCGATAGTGGTCGAGGATGATCTCGCGGTAGAGATCTTCGAGGCCGGGCATCAGCGGGCGAAGAGGTCGGAGACGGACTGGAGGGCGTCGGCGAGGGCGTCGACGTCGGCCTCGTCGTTGTAGACGTAGAGCGAGGCACGCGCCGTGGCGCCCACACCGAGGCGGCGCATCAGCGGCTTGGCGCAGTGGTGCCCGGCACGCACGCACACGCCGCTCTCGTCGAGCACCTGGGAGATGTCGTGGGGGTGCACGTCGCGGAACGTGAACGAGATCACGCCGCCGCGGTCGTTGGGGTCGGGCGGCCCGAAGATGGTGATGTCGTCGCCGTAGCGCTCCTTCAGCGTGCGCAGGGCATAGCCGGCCAGCGCGATCTCGTGGGCGCGCACGTCGCGCATGCCGAGCGCTTCGAGGTAGTCGACGGCGGCACCGAGCCCGATCGCCTCTGCGATGGGCTGGGTGCCGGCCTCGAACTTCCAGGGGATCTCGGTGGGCTCCCAGCCGTCGAGGCGCACGTCGCGGATCATCTCGCCGCCGCCGAGGAACGCGGGCATCGACTCGAGCAGGCTCTCCCGGCCCCACAGGCACCCGATCCCGGTGGGCCCGAGCATCTTGTGGCCCGTGAATCCGAGGAAGTCGCAGCCGAGGGCGGCGACATCGGTCGGCAGGTGGGGCACGTACTGCGCGGCGTCGACGAGCAGGAGCGCGCCGGCTGCGTGGGCGGCGTCGGCGACTTCGCGAACCGGCGTGAGCGTGCCCAGCACATTGGACATGGCCGTGATGCTCACCAGCTTCACGCCGTCGACGAGCCGATCGAGATCGTTCACGTCGAGGTGGCCGTCGTCGGTGACAGGCAGGTAGCGCAGCTCGACGCCGCGCTCCTCCCTGAGCATGAGCCACGGCACCAGGTTGGCGTGGTGCTCCATCTCGCTGAGCAGGATGGCGTCGCCCTCACCCAGGTTGTGGCGCGCCCACGAGTGGGCGACGAGGTTGATGGCCTCGGTCACGTTCTTGGTGAAGATCAGCTCGCGGTCGGCGGCGGCGCCGATGAAGCGGGCGAGCTTGCCGCGGGCGCCTTCGTAGGCGGCCGTCGCCTCCTCGGCGATCGCGTAGACGCCACGGTGGGTGTTCGCGTAATGCGTCTCGTACACGTCGTCCATCGCATCGAGCACGGCGCGCGGCTTCTGCGACGACGAAGCCGAGTCGAGGTAGACGAGCCGGCGCCCGTGCACCTCACGGTCGAGGAGCGGGAAGTCCTTCTTGACGCGGGTCACGTCGAGCGCCATGACTCGAACCCCTCCTTCTCCAGGCGCTGGGCCAGCTCGGGTCCGCCGCTCTCGACGACGCGACCGTCGACGAGAACGTGCACCGCATCGGGCTCGAGGTAGCGGAGGATGCGCTGGTAGTGGGTGATGAGCAGCACGCCCAGCTCGGGCCGGTCGGTGCGCACCTCCTGCACGCCGCGCGCCACCACCTTGAGGGCGTCGACGTCGAGGCCGGAGTCGGTCTCGTCGAGGATGGCGACGTCGGGCTCGAGGATCGCCATCTGGAGGATCTCGTTGCGCTTCTTCTCGCCGCCCGAGAACCCCTCGTTGAGGTAGCGGTCGCCGAACGACGGGTCCATGTCGAGCCGCTTCATCCACTCCATGATCGCGAGCCGCAGCTCGAGCACCGAGAGGTCGACGCCCTTGCGGGCCGAGAGCGCCTGGCGCAGGAACTGCACGACCGACACGCCCGGGATCTCCTCGGGGTACTGGAAGGCGAGGAACATCCCCGCCTTGGCCCGAACGTCGGTGGGCCAGGCGGTGACGTCGTCGCCGCGGAACAGGATGCGGCCGCGGGTGACCTCGTAGTCGGGGTTGCCGAGGAGCGTGTTGGCGAGGGTGGACTTGCCGGACCCGTTGGGGCCCATCAGCGCGTGCACCTCGCCGGCCAGGAGCGACAGGTCGACGCCGCGCAGGATCTCGGTGCCCGCGACGGAGACGTGGAGGTCCTCCACGGCGAAGAGCGGCGTACCCACGTCTCGATTCTATTAGCACTATCCGCGTAGTGGAAATACGGTTCACAGCTAGCATCAGCGCAATGGCCGAGCCTTGGGCGTTCGCCGGCGAGAGCGCCTCGCTGCTCGGCGCGCAGGGCGGCATGGTCACCCTCGTCGAAGAGTCCTCGTTCTGCATCTCGGGGCGGTCGGGCGACATCGTCCCCGGCGGTCCCCAGGGCCTCTTCTTCCGTGACTCGCGGATCCTGTCCCGCTTCGAGCTGCGGCTCAACGGCCACCAGCCCGAGCCGCTGGCGGCGTCGCCGGTCGAGCCGTTCTCGGCCAGCTTCGTCGGCCGGAGCCGCACCCGCCCGGGCCGGTCCGAGAGCACGCTCATGGTGCTGCGCCATCGCTACATCGG
>VAXF01000008.1 GCA_005888395.1 Actinomycetota bacterium
CGAGGAGTTCGCGACCAAGGTCATGCCGGAGCTCTCCGCTGGCTGACCCCGATCGTTCTGGGCGCGAAATCGGTCGCTCGGACAGCCAATTACGCGCCCAAAAGCGGTTGGGGGCCGCGCGGGTCGCCAGGCTGGCGACGGCCGACGCCGCCGGCCGGCCCCACGTCGTGCCGGTGACGTTCGCGGTCGACGGCGACACCCTCTACACGGCGGTCGACCAGAAGCCGAAGCGCACGACCGCGCTCAAGCGCCTCGACAACATCAGCGCCCGCCCCGACGTGTCGCTCCTCGTCGACCACTACGACGAGGACTGGGACCGCCTGTGGTGGGTGCGGCTCGACGGTCGCGCCCGGGTCGTCGACGATGGGCCCGAGCACGACCGCGGCGTCCAGCTGCTGGTGGCGAAGTACGAGCAGTACCGCGCCCGCCCGCCCGCCGGCCCGGTGATCGTCATCGAGGTCACCGGCCGGCGAACGTGGAGCGCATCACCGGGCTGATCGTCGGCGCGGCTACACTCTCCTCTCGCAGGACCGGGGTGGGCAATGGCGCCCTCTTCAACGAGGAAGCGTCCCGGTCGTCACCGACGGAACCACTGACCCTTTCGCGAGGTGTGCCCACCAATGCGTCCCGAGCTCGACAGCTGCGGCATCGGCTTCGTCGCCGACGCCCGCGGCCGCACCTCGAGAGCCATCGTCGAGGCCGGCCTCCAGGGGCTCGCGTGTGTCAAGCACCGCGGCGCGCTGGCTGCCGACGCCCTCACGGCCGACGGGTCAGGCGTGCTCGTGCCCATCCCGGCGAAGCTCTTCGGCAACGGTCGGGGCATCGCGATGCTGTTCGTCAACGGACCCGACCCGCGTCCCGCGGTCGAGTCGGCCGCCGCCGCCGAGGGCATCGAGGTCGTCGAGTGGCGGGAGCCGCCCACCGACGACGCCCAGCTCGGGCACCAGGCCAAGGAGCACCGGCCCCGCATCGTCCAAGCAGTGCTGGAGACGCGCGGGAGCGGCAACGGCGACGAGCGCGCAGCCTTCCGGCTCCGGCGCCGCATCATGGCCACCACCACGGGCACGTACGTCGCGTCGTGCTCGTTCCGCACCGTCGTCTACAAGGGCCTGGTCGCGGCCGACCTGCTCGCCCGCTTCTACCTCGATCTGGCCGACGAGCGCTTCGAGGCGCCGTTCATGGTGTTCCACCAGCGATTCTCCACCAACACCACGCCGACCTGGTCGCGCTCGCAGCCGTTCCGGATGCTGTGCCACAACGGCGAGATCAACGCCCTCGCCGGCAACGTCAACCGCATGCGCACCCGCGCCGTCCTCGGCACCGAAAGCGTGGGGCTGGGACCCGAGGAGATCTTCCATCCGGTCATCCATCCGGCCGACTCCGACTCGGGCCAGCTCGACTCGAGTGTCGAGCTGCTCGTGCGTGGCGGCCGCGACATCCGCCACACCATCGCCATGCTCGTTCCCGAAGCGTGGGAAGGGGCGCGCGACCTCGACCCAGCCGTGCGCGGCTTCTACCGCTACCACGCGTCGCTGATGGAGCCGTGGGACGGACCCGCCGGGCTGATCTTCACCGACGGCCTCGGCGTCGGCGCGGCCCTCGACCGGAACGGCCTGCGACCCCTGCGCTACGCCATCTGCGACGACGGGCTCGTCGTGTGCTGCTCCGAGGCGGGCGCCGTCGACGTGTCGGGGCACGGGCGCGTCGAGCGCGGCCGCCTCGGGCCCGGCCAGATGCTCTTCGTCGACCCGACCCGCGGCGTGCAGAGGGACGCAGAGTGCAAGGAGCGCGTCGCGGCGGGCGCGCCGTACGCGCGCTGGGCGGCCGACGGGTTGCGCAAGCTGTCGCCCGGCCGCCCCATCGAGCAGACGTCCGACCCCGAGCTCCTCGAGCGCCGCCAGGCTGTCTACGGCTACTCGCGTGAGGAGCTGGCGATGGTGCTGAGGCCGATGTCCGGAGACGCGAAGGAGCCGACGTTCTCGATGGGCGACGACTCGCCGCTCCCCCACCTCGCAGGCCGGCCGCGCCCCATCCACCACTACCTCAAGCAGCGCTTCGCCCAGGTCAGCAACCCGCCCATCGACCACCTGCGCGAGCGGCTTGTGATGAGCCTGCGAACGCTGCTCGGCCCCCGCCAGCCGCTCCTCACCGAACGGGCCGAAGCCGCCCGCCTGCTCGTGCTCGAGTCGTTCTTCGTCTTCCCGTCGCTCGTCGTCGAGCTGCTCGCCGACCCCGACAAGGGCATCTTCGGGTGCGCCCACCTCGACGCCACCTTCCCCGTCGCCGACGGCCCCGGCGGCCTGCGCGCCGCGGTCGAGCGCCTCTGCGACGAGGCCGAGCGCCTGGTCGGCGAGGGCATCGGCATCCTCGTCGTCGACGACGGCGGGTTCTCGGCCGAGCGGGCGCCGGTGCCGGCGCTGCTGGCGACCGGCGCCGTCCACCACCGGCTGGTGGCGCGCGGCTTGCGCAGCTCGGCGAGCCTGGTCGTGCAGGCCGACGACGCACGCGACAGCCACTACATCTGCTGCCTACTGGGCTATGGCGCCGACGCCATCTGCCCCGGTCTCGCCCTCGAGACCGTCGCGTCGGAGGCCGACCGCAACGAGGACGGCGACCTCATGGGACCCGAGGCGCAGAACCGGCTGCGGGCCGCCGTCGAGGACGGCGTGCTCAAGGTGATGTCGAAGATGGGGATCTCGACGGTTGACTCCTACCGCGGCGCGCAGATCTTCGAGGTGCTCGGGCTCGGGCCCGAGGTTGTCGACGTGTGCTTCGCCGGCACGCCCTCGATCGTGGGCGGCATCGGCTGGGACGCGCTGGGCGAGGACGCGCTCGCCCGCCACGCCGCCGCCCGGCTCGCCGACGGCGGCTTCTACCGCGTCCGCAAGCGGGGCGAGTACCACACCCACAACGACGACGTCACCGAGCTGCTCAACGAGTTCAAGGCCGCCCACCTCCTGCAGCGGGCGCTCAAGGGCGAGCGCGAGGAGCTCTACGAGCAGTTCGCGTCGCTCGTCAACGGACGGCCCGCCACCGAGCTCCGCGACCTGTTCGAGCTCGTGCCGGCCGGCGCGGCCGTGCCGCTCGACGACGTCGAGCCCGCTCGGGAGATCACGCGCCGGTTCTCGACCGGGGCCATGTCGCACGGCTCCCTCAGCCGCGAGGCGCACGAGACCCTCGCCGAGGCCATGAACCTCATCGGCGGCAAGTCCAACTGCGGTGAGGGCGGCGAGGCGCCATACCGCTTCCGCACGCGGGGGCAGTCCACAGGCGACAAGAACAGCCGCATCAAACAAATCGCGTCAGGCCGCTTCGGTGTCACCCCCGAGTACTGCGCCTACGCGGACGAGCTCAACATCAAGATCGCGCAGGGGTCGAAGCCCGGAGAGGGCGGCCAGATCCCCGGCGCCAAGGTGTCAGACGAGATCGCGCGCCTGCGCCATACGCAGTCGGGCGTGGGGCTCATCTCGCCGCCGCCGCACCACGACATCTACTCGATCGAGGACCTGGCCCAGCTCATCTACGACCTGAAGCAGGTCAACAGCCTTGCCGACGTGTCGGTGAAGCTGGTGGCCGAGGACGGCGTCGGAACCATCGCCGCCGGCGTGGCCAAGGCGCTGGCCGAGGTCGTGCAGATCAGCGGGTGCAACGGCGGCACCGGCGCGTCGCCGCTGATGTCGATCAAGCACGCCGGCCTGCCGTGGGAGCTCGGGCTGGCGGATACGCAGCGGGCGCTGGTCGAGAACGACCTGCGCGACCGCATACGCGTGCGGGTCGACGGCGGATTCATGACGGGCCGCGACGTGCTCGTCGCCGCACTGCTCGGCGCCGACGAGTACTCGTTCGGCACCGCGGCGATGATCGCCGAGGGCTGCATCATGGCCCGCGCCTGTCACAAGGACACCTGCCCCACCGGCATCGCCACCCAGCGGCCGCACCTGCGGGCCAAGTTCGGCGGCACGCCCGAGGGCGTCGCCGCCTACATGCTCTACATCGCCGAGTTAGTCCGCCGCCTTCTGGCATCGCTCGGTCTCCGATCGCTCGACGACGCCATCGGCCGCGTCGAGTGCCTGCGCCAGAGGCAGGTCGACGACGCGCGCGGCAACACGATGGACCTCACGCCGCTCGTCACCCCGCCGGCCGACCCCGAGGCGCCGCGCCGCTTCGTCTCCCCCGTGCCCATCCAGCGCCCGCGCTCGGAGCTGGGCGACCGGCTCCTCACCGACGCGTTTCAGGCGATCTGGGACGGCGACGACGTCGAGCTGCGGTACGCGATCACCAACTCCGACCGCACGGTGGGTGCGGCGCTGGGCGGCGCCATCGCCCTGGAGTGGGGCGAGGTCCCGCCGCGCGGCACGGCCATGGTGCGCTTCGATGGGTCGGCGGGCCAGAGCTTCGCCGCGTTCGTCACCGACGGCGTCGAGTTCGAGCTCGTCGGCGAGGCCAACGACTACGTCGGCAAGGGCATGGCCGGCGGCCGCGCCGTCATCCGTCCTCCGGAGAACGATGCCGGTGCTCCCGTGCTGGCGGGCAACACGTGCCTCTACGGAGCAACCGGCGGCACGGTGTTCATCGCCGGCTCGGCCGGCGAGCGCTTCGCGGTGCGCAACTCGGGCGCCACCGCGGTCGTCGAGGGCGTGGGCGACCACGCGTGCGAGTACATGACCGGTGGCCGGGTCGTCGTGCTCGGCACCATCGGCTACAACCTCGGCGCCGGGATGACAGGCGGCGAGGCGTTCGTGTGGGATCCCGACTCGCAGCTCGCCGCCCGCCTCAACACCGCCCTCGTGCAGGCGGAACGGCCCGACGCCGAGCACGTCGAGGAGTTGCGCTGGCTCATCGAGCGCCACCTCGAGCTGACCGCGTCGCCCGTCGCCGCCCGCGTGCTCGCCGACTGGGCCGAGACCGTCCAGCACATGTGGCTGGTGGCGCCCATCGGCCGCGTCCGCCGCATCGAGGCCCAGCAGGAAGGCCGCGTCGCCGCCAGCGCTTGAGCGTTTCCTGCGGTCGTAGGCTGCGGGCATGGCCGTCACCGCGAGCACGCCGCTGGAGCTGATCGAGGACGTGTACCGCCACCTGGCCGAGCGGGTGGCGCTCGGGCGCGAGCGACTGGGAAGGCCGCTCACGCTGGCCGAGAAGATCCTGTTCAACCACCTCGACGACCCCGAGCACCAGGAGCTCGACCGCGGCCATTCCTACGCCGAGTTCCGGCCCGACCGCGTCGCGATGCAGGACGCGACCGGCCAGATGGTGCTGCTCCAGTTCATGACCGCGGGTCTCCCGAAGGTGGTGGTGCCGACCACGGTGCACTGCGATCACCTCATCCAGGCGCGCGTCGACGGCCCGGTCGACCTGCTCGCCGCCGAGGAGACCAACAGCGAGGTGTACGACTTCCTCCGCACGGTCTCGGCCAAGTACGGCGTCGGCTTCTGGAAGCCGGGCTCGGGGATCATCCACCAGGTCGTCCTCGAGCAGTACGCCTTCCCCGGCGGGATGATGATCGGCGCCGACAGCCACACGCCGAACGCGGGCGGACTCGCCATGATCGCCATTGGCGTCGGCGGCGCCGACGCGGTCGACGTGATGACCGGCGGCACCTTCGGCGTGCGCTGGCCCGAGCTCATCGGCGTTCACCTCACGGGCGAGCTCAACGGCTGGACGGCGCCCAAGGACATCATCCTCAAGGTGGCCGAGGTACTCACGGTCAGGGGCGGCACCGGCGCGATCGTCGAGTACTTCGGGCCCGGCGCGGCGTCGGTGAGCGCGACGGGCAAGGGCACCGTGTGCAACATGGGCGCCGAGATCGGCGCAACGACCTCGCTGTTCCCCTACGACGACCGCAGCGCCGCCTACCTGAAGGCGACGGGCCGCGAGGCCTACGCCGATCGCGCCAACGCGGTGGCCGAGCACCTGCGGCCCGATCCCGAGGTCGACGACGACCCGGAGAAGTTCTTCGACCGCGTGATCGAGCTCGACCTGTCACGGCTCGAGCCCCACATCGTCGGACCGCACACGCCCGACCTCGCCCGCCCGGTCTCGAAGATGGGCGACGACGCCAAGGCCAACGGGTGGCCGCTGCACATCAGCAACTGCCTCGTCGGCTCGTGCACCAACTCGTCCTACGAAGACATCACCCGGGCCGCGAGCATCGCCCGCCAGGCGTCGGCGAAGGGCCTTCGGGCCAAGACACCGCTGCTGGTCACGCCGGGATCGGAGCGGGTGCGGGCGACCATCGAGCGCGACGGCCTGCTTGCCGACCTCGAGGCCATCGGCGCCACGGTGCTGGCGAACGCGTGCGGGCCGTGCATCGGCCAGTGGGCGCGCTCCGACATCGCCGAGGGCGAGGTCAACACGATCCTCAACTCCTACAACCGCAACTTCCCGAAGCGCAACGACGGCAACGCGCAGACGCTCTCGTTCATCGGCTCACCCGAGATCGTGGTCGCCTACGCGTTGACCGGCACCCTCGACTTCGACCCGCTCAGCGACGAGGTCGACGGCGTCCGCCTCGAACCGCCGGTCGGCGAGGAGCTGCCGAGCCTGGGCTTCGAGAGCGGCGAGGAGGGCTTCCAGGCCCCGCCCGACGACGCCTCGGGCGTCGAGGTCGTGGTCGACCCGAACAGCGAGCGGCTCCAACTGCTCGAGCCGTTCCCCGCGTGGAACGGCAGCGACTACACCGAGCTGGCGCTGCTGCTGAAGGCCAAGGGCAAATGCACCACCGACCACATCTCTGCCGCGGGCTCGTGGCTCCGCTTCCGCGGCCACCTCGAGAACATCAGTCGCAACCTGTTCCTCGGTGTCACGAATGCGTTCACCGGCGAAACGGGGGAAGGCCGGTGCCCTGTGCACCACTCAACCGAGCCGCTCCCCGACGTCGCCCGCCACCTACGCGAGGCCGGTGTCGGCTGGGTCGTGGTCGGCGACGAGAACTACGGCGAGGGATCGTCGCGTGAGCACGCGGCGATGGAGCCCCGGTTGATGAACGGCAAGGCGGTCATCGTGCGCTCGTTCGCCCGCATCCACGAGACCAACCTCAAGAAGCAGGGCGTGCTCGCCCTCACGTTCGCCGACCCTGCCACCTACGACGAGGTGCGGGAGGACGACCGCATCTCGATCCTCGGCCTCGCCGCCCTCGCCCCGGATACCGCGGTGCGCGGCCGCATCCACCACGCCGACGGGACCACCGTCGACTTCGAGTGCAACCACACCATGTCGCCGGAACACATCGAATGGTTCCGTGCCGGCAGCGCCCTCAACCTGATCCGGGCCCGGTACGAGGGTAGCTAGCGAGCGAGGGCGACCCGGGACTAGTCACAACGGGTCATTGTGCGGCCACGCCCCCGATGGGACGCTGCGGCATCGCGCGTCGACCGCGGCGCGCTTCAGAAGGAGGCACCGTGGCCAAGTACGTGATCCAGTGGAAGCCTCGCGACGGGCTGGCGGGCGACGAGGCTGCACCTCGTCGGTTGCTCGACGTCTTCTCCAAGTGGACGCCGGCGGCCGCCGACATCCAGCAGATGCTGGCGAGGGTGGACAACCAGGGTGGGCTGTCGATCGTCGAGACCGACAACGTCCTCAACATCCTTCGGGACGTCTCGAAGTTCGAGGTGTGGCTCGAGTTCTCGGTCACCCCCGTCGTCGACATCACCGACGCCGTGCCGGTGTTCAACGAGGCCATCGACTACACCGAGTCGATCCCGAAGTAACGGCGTCGCCCGTCAGTCGGAGCCGGGGCGGCGCTCGGTTTCGGCGTCGGGGTCGCCCCGGTAACCGGCGGGGAGGGTGCGGGCCAGCTCGTCCGGGGTCGGCTCGCGGCGGACGCGCGCCTCCGGAGGGAGCAGGCCGGTGATCGCCTCCATGATCGTGCGCGTGTCGTCGTCGAGGTCGTCGTAGGCGAGCGGCACCTCGTCGCCGACACGCGTGCGCACGAGGGGGGGGTTCGTCACGTTCAGCACGTTCGGCACGCGCGCGTTGCGGGGCCATACAGACTCGGTTCCCCAGAGGCCGATCGGCACGACGGGAGCGTGGGTCAGGCGCGCGAGACGGGCCGCGCCCCACCGGCCCTTGAGATCGGGGTCGAAGAACGCCCGCCCGCGAGGGATGGTGCCCTGCGGCATCATCGCCACCAGCTCGCCCGCCTCCAGCGCGCGCGCCGCCTCTCTCAGCGGCTCGTCGGAACCCGACCCGCGTTCGACACGGATGCCTCCGAGCGCCCGCGCCAGCTGCCCGACGATCGGCGCGTCGAACACCTCCTTCTTCCCGAGAAAGCGGAGGGCACGCCCGGAGCGCGCGACCGTGAGCCCGACGGCGACGGTGTCGAAGTAGCTGCGGTGGTTGGCCACGACGATGCCGGGCCCGTCCGCGGGGATGCCCTCGGTGCCGCCGATGTCGAAGCGGGCGAACGGGATGAGCTCAGGGCGGGCCAGCAACCGGAGCACGTCGAAGGGTTCGACCCCGGCCACCTTCCGCACGCCCGGCGGCACGTCGAGATGCACGACGGGCCAGCGCCGAGCCGCGGCCACGAGCCGCAACCGGGGGTCCGGGTTCACCGCGTGCGGGTGAGCAACGGACGAGAGCAGCGGTACGTCGTAGACGCTGTCGGAGTACGCCCAGCTCTCCGCGACCGACACGCCGTTGGCGTCGGCCCACCGGCGCACCGCGGCCAGCTTGCCCGTGAACCACACGAACTCGCCGTCGATCCTCCCGGTGTAACGCCCGTCGGCCTCCGCGTAGCGGGTGGCGACGACGTCGTCGAAGTCGAGACGTCGGGCCAGCGGCGCGACGAGGTCATAAGGCGTGGTGGTGGCGAGAATGGCGGGACGGCCGGCGGCACGGTGCTCGTCGATCAGCACGCGCGCGTACGGGAGGACATCGTCGACGAGCCGGTCGGCCGCCTGCTCCGCCGCCTCTCGGACGATCGTGGGTGACCATCCCTCGACGACGCGCACCGCTTGGCGCGCCAGCGCCATGCTGAAGAGGGTCTCGCCCAGGATCTCGTAGGTCTTGTAGAGGAGCCCCTGCCCGGGAAGTCGGCGATCGGGTGCGACGCCGGCGGCCACCAGCGCTTCGGTCAGCAACGGTCCGCTCGCCCCTCGCAGGAGCGTGCGGTCGAGGTCGAAGAAGGCCGCGGCGCTGCCCATGCGGCAGAACCTAGTAGACGACCACTACCTTCCCGCCGTGGTCGCTCGACAACTTCGGCCCGAGCGCACGGTCGTCCTCGTCCTGCTCGCAGCAGGCGTGTTGGTGCTGTTCTGGCGACCGCTGCTGGGCGTGTCGGCGTTCTCGGCCGACGACATGACGTCCCTCGACGCGCCGTGGGTCGAGCACGCGCCGCCGGGGTACCACCCCACGAACCTCGCCCTCGGTGACACGGTCAACTACGCCCTGCCCGCCGAGGTCGTGTTGCGTCACGCGCTCGTGCGGCACCACTTCCCCCTGTGGGACCCCGACGTGGGCCTCGGTACGCCGCTCGGCGCGAGCCTCACCATCCCGGTCCTCAGCCCGTTCCACCTGCTCCAGCTGCTCTTCCCGCTGTGGTACGGGC
>VAXF01000304.1 GCA_005888395.1 Actinomycetota bacterium
ACCGGGTTGGGGGCGGATAGCACGAGCACCGGGTCCTCGGCGCCGACGGCGAAGTGCACGAAGCGGGCGCGGATCGGCAGGCCCAGGCGCTCGGCCGTCGCCCGGTCGGCGATGAGCATGGCCGCCGCCCCGTCCGTCATCTGCGACGAGTTGCCCGCCGTGATGTCGGGCGCGGCGTCGTCCCACCCCTGGGCCGACGCGAGCGACGCGAGCTTCTCGAGCGTCGTGTCGCGCCGGATGCCCTCGTCGACCGACAGCGTGTCACCCGTGAGGGTCCCGTCGTCGTCCTTGACGGGGACGGGCAGGATCTCGCGGGCAAAGTGCCCGCTGTCGGTTGCGGCCGCAGCCCGCCGGTGGCTCTCGAGGGCGAACTCGTCCATGTCGTCGCGAGTGATCTTCCACTTGTCGGCAAGCACCTGCGCGACCTGGAACTGCGCCCACAGCTTCCCGTCGACAACTTGCAGGAAGTCCTGGCTGAACGGGCCGGTACCCCCCTTGGCGTTGGACGCCATCGGCGCCCGGCTCATCGACTCGACGCCGCAGGCGATAGCAACGTCGTAGAGCCCGGCCATCACGCTGGCAGCGACGAAGTGCATGGCCTGCTGCGACGACCCGCACTGGCGGTCGACCGTGGTGGCGGGCACGTGCCACGGGAGCCCGGCCGCCACCCACCCGTTGCGGGTGACGTTGCAGCCCTGCTCCCCCGACTGGGTGATGCAGCCGCCGACCACGTCGTCGACGATCTCGGGATCGACGCCGGTGCGCTCGACCAGGCCTTTCAGCGCGAACCCGAGCAGGTCGGTGGGGTGCCAGTTGCGCAGGGCGCCGTTGCGCTTGCCGAACGCCGTGCGCACGACGTCGACGATGACCGGCTCACGGACTTCCATCGCGCCTCCCCCGAGAGAACACTGACACGGCAGTTAGGCTGACATCGCGGTCAGGTTCACATGGTAGCCAGGGCAGTTGCGGCTCAAGCGAGGCGCACGGGCAGGCTCGCCAGGCCGCGGAGCACCAGCGTGGGCTTGCGCTCGGGCTCGTCGACGGCCAGCTCGATCGTGGGGAACCGGGCGAGCAGTGCGTTGAACACGACCTCGCCCTCCATGCGCGCCAGCGCAGCGCCGAGGCAGTTGTGGATGCCCCACCCGAAGCTGAGCGGGGCGTTGTCGGCCCGCCCGACGTCGAACACCTCGGGGTCCGCGAAGCGCGCCGGGTCGCGGTTGGCGCCCGCGGCGAGGACGGTGACGAAGTCGCCCGGCTCGAGCCGCTCTCCTACTACCTCGGCGGGCTCGAGCGCGGTGCGGCCGTTGAGGTGCACCGGGCTGTCCCAGCGCAGCAGCTCTTCCACGCCCGAGCGCGCGAGCCCGGGGTCGCCCCGCCAGCGTGCGAGCTGGTCCGGGTGGCGGAGCAGCGCCAGCAGGCCGTTGCCGATCAGGTTGGTCGTGGTCTCGAAGCCGTCGTCGTCGCTGAGCGCGTCGTCCTCGTCGCGCGCCGCCACCAGCCCGCTCAGCAGGTCGGCAGCGGGCCGGCGACGTCGCTCGGCCACCAGGTCCACGAAGTACTCTGCCATCTCGTCCTGCACCACAATGGCGCGCGCCAGGTCGTCGCTGCTCGCGGTGGGGTCGAGGGCGGCCACACCAGCACCCACCAGCGGCTGGAAGGCGGCGCGGTCGGCGGCCGGCACGCCGAGCAGCTCGCCGATCACCGTGACCGGCAGCGGGAAGGCAAGCGCCTCGATGACGTCGACCTCCTCCTTCTCGGCCATGCCGTCGAGCAGCTCGTCGACCATCGCCTGCACCGCGGGCCGGAGCGCCTCGACCCGCTGCGGGGTGAACGCCCGGCTCGCCAGCCGGCGCAGGCGCGTGTGGTCGGGCGGATCGGCGAAGAGCATCGAGTTGGTGGCCCGCTCGAAGAACTCCCGGCTCTGCTCGAGGTCGACGTCGAACCCGGCCGGCATTTCGGGTATCGGCAGCTCGCCCGCCAGGCGCGCCCGCGTGCCCCGGCCCAGCCGCGGGTCGCGCAGCACCTCGAGGCAGTCGTCGTAGCGGCTGAGCACGAGCGCCCCCATCGAGCTGCGCAGCACGGGCGCAAGCTCTCGCAGCTCTTGGTACAGCGGGTACGGGTCGCGCCGGCTCTCGGGATCGAGCAGGATCCGCAGCAGCAGGTTGTCGGCCGCGGTGTCGGTGACGGTGTCCGTCATCCGAGCGTCAGGACCTGAGGGCGCCAGGCTCGTCGAGCCAGCGGTTGAGGGCGGCGGTGCGGGCATTGCGGCACAGCAGCACGTGCTCTACCGCGCGGCGCACGCGTCGCTGCTGGCCGGCTGTCTGCACCACCTGCCGCAGCAGGTAGTCGGCCTTGTCGCCGTGGTCGGCCTCGGCATACGCGTGCACCTTGAAGTTCTCGACGTCGATGCCGTAGTGCTCGCGCATCCCCTCGTACATCTTGCGGGCGTAGTCGGTGGACGCCGCGAACCGCTCGCCGGCCCAGCCGAAGGCCGCCAGCCCCTCCTCGTACGAGCGCCGCATGTAGTAGAGCGTCGTGTACACGGCGCCGACCGACTCGGGCATCGGCCGGTACGACACGAGCTCGTCGTCGGCGATGCCGAGCAGGTGGGCCCACTCCACCTTCATGTCGACGTGGTTGTGGTCGCCCGTGAAGCCGGTCTCGTCGGCCAGGTTCTGGAGCCAGTGGAAGAAGTGCTCGCTCGAGTCCATCTGCAGCACCTCGGTGTCGGGCGCGTTGGAGACGATCGAGCCGAACTCCTTCGTGTAGTGGACGCCGAGGAAGTAGTACTCCTTGCACAGCCGCTTGAGCAGCCCCATCGACAGCGTGCCGTCGGCCACCCGCTCCCACACGAGGTTCTTCTCGGTGGCGACCTCGGCCTGGAGGGCCTCGAGGCCGGCCATGAACTCTGGGACAGGCAGCGCGGCCGCGTCCTCGCCGCTGCCACCGGTGCGGATGTCCTTGAAGACCCGGGTTTCTGTCATGAGGGCCGAGTGTAAGCTTCGGGTGACACGTACGTCAGCCGTGGGAGGTGTGTGTGATGGATGCCACGGGCGGCGTGGATCTGGTCGAACTGGCGGGCACCCGGGGGCGTCTCGCAGAGGAAGTCACCGTCGACCCGGTGACGGCAGAGGTCATCCGCGGCGCCATGGAGACGGTGTGCTGGGAGATGGCCACCTACGTCTCGCG